>JALOBF010000153.1 GCA_023228385.1 Bacilli bacterium | reverse complement strand
GGTACGGCGCCGTATCACGGCCGCCTTTCAGTACTTCTTCGTTGGAATAAAGAAGATCCGGTTGACAATTTTGAAAGAAACCGCAATGAAGTGATATATGGTTATCAAAATAATCGCAATCCTTTTATTGATTATCCGCATTTTGCTGATTTGATTTGGGGCGAAGAATACCATGTAAACGATGGGGTAATGATACCCAAGACAGCTCTTGAAATTATTGTAGACATTGAGGAAATTCGTAAAAATAAGTATTTGTGGGCTTAAGTCCTGTATTTACATTTTTTCCTATTAAACACTTAACAATCAAGCGTTTCTGTGATATAATTTTAAAAACGAGATAATAACCGTATTTTAAAAAGATTTTTGGGGAAATTATCAAATAAGAATATAGTGGTGATTTAATTGATTAAAAAATTTTTAGATGCGATAAAATTAGAATTATCAATAATTGTCGGAGAATACCGTCTTCAAACCGTTCCGGTAATTGAACTGGAACCCCCTAAAGATCTGTCGTTTGGCGACTTTTCAACAAACCTTGCTCTGCGCCTGGCGAAACCGCTTAAGAAGAATCCTAAGACGTTGGCGGTAGAAATTGCTGATAAAATCGATTGCAATCGTTTTAATTTGGAACGAGTCGAAGTGGCCGGAGCCGGTTTTATTAATTTTTATTTGGACCGTGAATATCTGTCGCGAGTAGTGTTTCAGGTTATAACGGAAAAAGATGATTACGGGACCAGTGACTTAGGTCACGGGAAAAATGTCAATTTGGAATTTGTCAGTGCCAATCCGACCGGATATTTGCATATCGGTCACGGCCGCGGTGCCGCTTACGGCGACTCTTTGGCCCGGATTATGCGAAAAGCCGGTTACGAGGTAACGACCGAACATTATGTTAATGATGCCGGTAATCAGATTCATAATCTGACCCTTTCCATTTATGAGCGATATAAAGAACTGTTTGGACTTCCTTTTAGCTTAGGCAAAGACGGTTATTACGGTCCGGAGATTATAGAAATCGCAAGAATAATTAAAGAGAAAAAAGGCGATTATTATTTGCATAATGAATGGTATAAAGATATTCGCACCTTCGGTCTTGACTATCTGCTTGCGGGGTTAAAACGCGACTTAAAAGAATTTAACGTTGAGTTTGATATCTGGTTTAGTGAGCAGAGTCTATATGATAACGGTGAGGTTCAAGCGGTAATCGACCATTTTCACGATAAAGGCTATGCTTATGAGAAAGATGGAGCGATTTGGCTTAAAACGACCCTTTATGGTGATGAAAAGGACCGAGTTCTGGTTAAAAGCGATAAAACGCTGACTTATATCACCCCCGATATTGCCTATCATGCCAATAAAATCACCCGTGGTTTTAATTATTTAATCGATGTTTTAGGAGCTGATCATCACGGTTATATCAATCGATTAAAAGCGGCAATTGCTCTTCTGGGAAGTGATGCCGAGATGCTTTATATCGAAATACTGCAGATGGTTCGGGTTATTCAAAACGGCGAAGAAATTAAAATGAGCAAAAGAAGCGGCAAGGCAATTACGTTACATGATTTAATTGATGAGGTTGGGTCCGATGCTTTACGTTTTATGTATATCGAAAAGGCTCTTAATACCCATATGGATCTTGACCTTGATTTAGCCGTTAAAAAATCATACGATAATCCGGTTTACTATGTTCAATATGCTTATGCCCGGATTTGCAGTTTGTTTCGGGTATTGGCCGAACAGGGATTAGCTTATAGTCCGGTAAATGAGTTTAAAGAACTAGACTTTTTAAAAGCCAAGGATTTACTTTTTAATCTTGCGATATATCCTTTATATATTGAGGAAGCGGCAGAAAAAAGATTGCCTCATAAAATAGCGCAATATTTACTAATCCTGGCGTCCGGTTTACACAGTTATTATAATAGCGAAAAAATCATAACCGATAATCCGCAAGAGACCGCCGAGAAGTTGACTTTAATGGAAGCGGTCCGGACGGTTCTAAGGGACGGTTTGAATTTAATCGGAGTCAATGTTAAAGAAAAAATGTAGGAGGCATTATGAAAAACTTTTTTAAAAAATATTTATTTGTCTTTGAGTGGATTGGTGCGGCTATTTTATTGGCCGTCGGTATTGTTGTGGTGGCAACCCCTGATATTTTCTTATATATAGCCGGGCTCGTCTTGATTATTTTTGGTCTATTCAGACTTTATCCATTATTGAAAACAACGAAAGATCGGTTGATGATGTCAATTTATCTTGTTGAAATTTTACTGAATGTTGTTGTCGGAGTCTTTTTAGTTATTGAAGGCGGTAAAGACAATCCTTCCGAAAGTTTATTGCGATATACGGTCGGCGGTATTTTGTGGTTACGAGGCCTTTTATATTTCTTTGCTACGGTAATGCGTAAGGAATCGACCGATCATGTAAAGTTTTGGACCCATATCGGCATCATAACGCTGGGGCCGATTATTGTTTTCACTAATTTTTTCAATCAAAAAAATCTTGCCTGGATTCTGTTTGTTTTTGCCATTTTAAGTGCTTTAGTAATTGCTTTTGACGGATACAAAAATTATAAAAACTATCGCTATGAATGGTTGGCCAAAGAAGAAACAAAAAAAGCTATCAAGAAAAAACAGGAAGCAATAGAAGAGGAAAGCAAAGAAGATCCTCTGCCGAAAAAGGAAGATGTCGTTATTCCGGAAGAGGAAAAAGGTGAAGAAATCAGAGCATGAAATTAACGGAAGAAGTAAAACTATTAAAAGAATTATGTGAGACTAACGGTATCAGCGGTCATGAAAAGAATGTTCGCAATCTGATGGAAAGCGAGTTTTTGAAAGTCGTTTCCCAAGATGCAATTAGTTATGACGGCTTGGGTTCGATTGTTGCCCGTAAAGCGGGCGTTGAAGACGGCCCTAAAATTATGATTACGGGTCATATGGACGAAATCGGGATGATTGTAACCAAAATAACCGATGAAGGTTTCCTGAAGTTTCAGACGATAGGCGGCTGGTGGAGTCAAGTGATGCTTGCCCAACAATTTACGGTAACAACAAGCGAAGGAAAAATATATGACGGCGTTATCGGTTCAAAACCGCCGCATTTGTTAAGTCCCGATGACTTAAAGGTTCCGGCAAAAATCGATGAGATGTTTTTGGATATCGGTGTAAAAGATAAAGCGGAAGCGGAAAGTTTGGGAATTGGGGTCGGGGATATGATTTGTCCGCAAATCGCTTTTCGTCCTCTCGCCAATCCCGATTATCTTTTGGGTAAGGCCTTAGACAACCGTTTGGGTTGCGCGATTGTTCTTGAAGTTCTTAAGCGGTTAAAAGATGAAGCCCATCCGAATGTTGTTTACGGCGTCGGCACCGTTCAGGAAGAAGTCGGCTTAAGAGGTGCCAGGACTTCCGGCAATATGATTGAACCGGATATCTGCTTTGCCCTTGATGTCGGGATTGCAAAAGACACTCCGGGAACCGATATGTCGGTTAAAATC
>JALOBF010000152.1 GCA_023228385.1 Bacilli bacterium | reverse complement strand
CGGCAATGATTTATTCACAACCGGTCTTAATAAATATCGAAAAACAGATTCCTAAATAAAAAGCATTTCATCCAAAATATGGTATGAAATGCTTTTTTTAAAATGTTATATTTTTAATATGGTAGTATATAAACAAAATTCTTCTCGATACCGTCAATCGATACCGCCCGATCACCCGAATCGATGCCATTATATTCTTCTTCGTTTATCAGCCTGATGCTGTCCATTTTACATACACCCCAACTGCCGCCCGTATTATCGGTAAATTCTAAGTAATATAATTTGTTCGCGTCCAGGCTTGTTAAGTCGAGCAGATGATTATCAAAGTCACCGTTTTCTTTACCGGATAAATTATCGCGTCTGACAAAACGCAGGACTTCAATATTGGTTTCGGCTTCTTTAACGGAAACGAAAATTTGTTTATCGGCTCTTAGTCTTCCCGCCCAATCAAAACGGATATATTTATTGCCAATAACGGTAAAGGCGCTTGAGCGCAACACACCGGTAGCTCCGTCACCGTCAACATTACTGATGGCAAAACCGTTCTCGATTCGGAATTGATTGTTAACATTCGACCAGTAATCTAACCCCTCATCAAAATAACCGTTTTTAATTGAGTTATCAGCCGACTCGATATTTAGGATTTCCGGAACGATATTGACAGCAAGTTCTTTATCGCCCGGTATTGGTGTTTCCTCGTAATAGGTAAAGATGCTGTCGGCAGAAAGCACACACCACTCATAAGACGAAGTATCGGAAATAGTCATATATAGGCTATCACCGATAACGGCAACAGTTGATAAATCAAAATAATACTGAAACATATAAGCTTCGCTGTCGGCGCCGTTGGTTTCTTTAAAGCGGGGATTACCGAAACGGGCCACTTCAATATTGTCGGCGGTTCTTCTAACCGAAACATAAGCAAAAGATGAATTGGCTCCGCCACCCAATTTGAAACTGATCCAACCGGTTCCACCCAAGATAAAGTTCGAAGAACGCAAATGTCCCATTCGTTCCTGACCGGAATCCTTGGAAATCGTACCGCCGTAAATGCCGAGGTTATAAGCACCGTCGCGGTTATAAGCGTAGTTTTCATCAAAATAACCGCCGTCTACGACCCGATCATCGGTCCAAGCAACCATCCCTTCTTCGTTTTTCCATATTTGGATACTGTTCCACCCGTATAAATTGCCGGTTTCAAAACCGCCGTTTAAAATGCGGTAATTCGCATGATCAAAAGGTACGGTAAAACCGACTTCGGTACCGTCGGTTGTCTCCAACAGTAAGGTTGCGCTATTATTGCCGAAACGATAAATACCAATCAGATACCTGCCTTTGATGGTTAAGGTATTTTCATTATAAGTATAATCTTCATCAACTTTCAGTGCTGCTCCCTGATAAGTGATGCCGCTTAAAGTTCCGCCTTTTAAATCGACACTGTAAACCAGATTATTAACTTGATCAATCATAAACTCTGCAGAAACTAAATTAATCTCCGGTAAACAAACCGTTTCGATTACCGTAACTTTTAAATACAACTCAAGGGTAGTGGTAACAATCGTAAAGTCGACAGTGTCTTCCTCGCTGATTGATTCAAGATAATCGCCGGATATTGTTAATAAGTTGTTATTATAATGATAATTATTTTCATTAACGCTCAAACCTTGATATTTAAGAGCCGTTATTTGCTTATCATATATATATAACGATATTTTCAGCGTCGCCAATGAAGTCCTTATGTATTCAACTTCATCGGTTAATAAAACGGGATTGCGGCTGTCGATGATATTTACCATTAAATCCAGATTGCCGTAATCATTACTTACGGTCAATACTGCGGTTCCATACGGTAAAGTATTTAAATAAGTTGATGAAATACTAAAAATGCCGTCAGTAAAATCGTAATCATTATCTGTTAATTGTTGGGTGCCGTATTTAAGGCCAGTTACAGCCAAAGGTGCGCCGGCTAAATCAAAATAAACATCATCCGGCATATTAACATCAAATATTTTGGTATCAACATCAGTTGTTAAGGGACTTACAACCGTAACAACAAAATCAACTTTTCCCCCGGTCGTATAAAAAGTAAAAGGATTTTTACCATCATCCAAAGTATTTAAATAAGCGGCTTTTATGGTAAAATAACAATTATTATCAACTTTGGTGCCAACGGTATAATCTATATCAAGTTGTAATTGATATTCCTCTTGAAATAATTGATATATCGGAAAATCATTGTCCGGAGCGGTAATAAGCGTATAAACGATATCGCCAGACTCATCAGTTCCGTTTGCTCTGTTATAAATCTTTATATCTTTTTCCCCGATATTAGGAATTCTTTGCAAATATAGAATATCCATAGTAATAACATCGCTCATAACACCGATACTGTCAGTAGCAATATAATTAAAAACCATGATTCCAAACCATCCGGCGGCCCGGTCCATCCTAAAACCCTTTGTTTTATCATCAAGTATGATTTTACCAAAGTCACCACTCGCTTCTTTACCATCAGCCGTAACAACGCCGGTTTTGGCTGAACCCGCTATCGTGTCTACATAATCATAATAAATAATATCCATGAAAGTAAACTCGGCAATATCCCACGGCGCAATTGCCGTAATTCGGAAGGGCTCATCGGTTATAACTTCATTGGTGAATTTAGTAACATTTTGACTGACTCCGTTATCATCGGGCTTATCGGATATATTAAGTTTAAAATAATCTTCACCATGACTGTTTGTTACTGTAAAGATAGTGGAGCCATAATCAAGCGTTTTAATATAATTATTGTCAATGGTTAATGTATTACCGGAAATCAAATAATCAGACGAATCCACCAAAGCATCATTGGCATATAATACGGTTTGATTTTCCAAACCGAATAAATCAAGTTCCACAGCTAAATCTTCGTCATAACTCGCTTGAGCAATATTTATATCGCCCACCAAAAGAATTTTTGGTGCCGTCGCTTCTTTCACTACGAAGGTAATCAAAGCATGAGTGTTAATCTTAATTTGATATAAAGACGGAGTTAAAGTCTCAAGGAAGTTTGAGAAAATTGTTAATTCATTATCAAGATAACTATAATCCTCATCTTTTTTAAATTCAATATCCTCAATGGAAAAACTATCACATTCAACAACATGATTAAACGTGGTTATTATAATTATAATATCGGATTCAGATACGGTTAAGGTATGTTCAAAATAATTATGACTGACTGCAATATCACGGGTGTCTTTAATTTCAATAATAAAATCAGCGGTGCCGGCCACAGTTACTAATGTAAATGGATAAATACCAACCGGTAAATCCTGTAAATATTCACTTTTTATCGAAAAATATCGCTTATTGCCGACGGTATTAAAAATATAATTATCACTGCCGATTGTTTCGCCATTAAGCAAAATATTAACCATTTCATAATATAATTCGCTATTTTCACGTCCGAAGGTATCGACCGTCATTACAACATCATTGAAATCATCCTTTTTATC
>JALOBF010000010.1 GCA_023228385.1 Bacilli bacterium | reverse complement strand
CTTAATCAATAACGCCGTTGATGTTTTTCGGTTTAAAACTTATCGCTGTTATTATAATAAAGGCATGGTCATTGGTCATATCGGGCGATATAATCCGGTAAAAAATCATCAAACCATTATAGCGGTATATCGCCAATTACTGCAATCATATCCCGATCTGCAATTGCGACTTGTCGGTGACGGTTTGTTATTTCCAAAAATCGAAAAAGAAATTGCAAATTTAAAAAATGTTTATATGATAAAAAAAACTGCTCAAGTTGAAAAACAACTAGCGCAGATTGACATCTTTTTATTGCCGTCAGTTTATGAAGGCATGCCACTTTCTATAATTGAGGCGATGGCATCGGGAGCGGTAATAGTTGCCAGCAGGGTTGGAGGAATTACCGATATTATTGAGAACGGGGTTAATGGATATCTGATTGATGACTGCTATGACATAGATGGCTTTGTCACTATTTTACATCATTTATTAGAAAATAAAGCCGAGATGACAGAAATTTCAAAAAAGAATGTAGAGAAAGCTCAAAAATACGATATCATTCAACTCGTTTTAGCATATGAAAATCTTTATACGCGGGAGGTTTCTAATGTTAACGGGTGAATATAATATTCTAATAGATAATATGTGGCTAACCGATATTATTTCATTTATGCTTTTATTGTTGCCAATTATTTTTCTTTGTTTTCATATAAAATGGCTTTTGGGGCTTTACGCTGTTTCAATAGTTGCCAATTTACCCTTAATTTTTTTTATGAGCTTTAACTTTTCTTATGAATTGATTATCACTTTTATGTTAGGAATCAAAATTATTATTAATGTGTTTAAAGAAAAATCAATAAAATATATTACAACTAAAGAAAATCTCTATTTGTTTTTTTCTTTACTGCTAATAATAGTTGTTAATCTCGTTACTTCTTTATTCAATTTGAATCATAAAGAATATTTAATCCGTTCAGTTATATATTTAGTAAATATTTTTATATTTTTCACTTTTACTTATTATATAAATGAACCTAACCGAATTGAGGATATTAAAAACGCCATTATTGTCGGAGCAATGATATTGGCTGTTAGCATGATTGCTGAAATGGTTTATGGCTATTATGTTTTAGAGGTTGCCAATATGCGACCGGCCGGTCTTTTACTGGATCCCAACGTTAGTGCTTTTACGTTAAATATAAGTTTAATTATTTCATTTTTTAAATCAAAAAACATAACATTTTTAAAAGCAGTAATTTATTCCATGTTTCGTATTTTAACTATTTTTAGTATTTTTCTTACAGTATCACGCTCCGGATATATTGCTTTAATAATTATTCTGTTTTTTCTGCTCTTTTACTACTCACAAAAAGATACGAATTGGCTTCCGGTAACGATCGTTTCCGTTTTTATTTTCATTTATTTTCTTTTTTTTAAGACAAGTATTAAGTTTTGGGAGACAATACATGGTATTATCGATTTGAAGCGAATTTTTCCATTTAATAAGGGATCCTTTCCGAGCGGGGATGGACCATCTGAACCATCGGCATCGATATTGGATAATGAACGGATTATTTTAATCATTACTGCATTACGTATTTTTATCAATAATATTTTTGTAGGAGTTGGGATAGGTAATGTTATACCCAAGATCTCCGCTTATACCGGCATTAGACTTAACACTCATAATTTGATGTTGCAACTATTGGCCGAATCAGGATTTTTAATACTTGTTGCTTTCGTTTTGTTCGGTTACTACTTGTTTCATTTATTGAAAAAAGCCGCGGTTGAAATTCGTTGGTTTTTAATATTGATTTTTATTGTAGTTGCATTTGAGTCATTGTTTAATCATAATTTACTGAACCTAAACTTTATATGGCTAATTTTTTCCTTTGTTTTAGCAGGCAATGTTATATATTCAGAGAATAAAAAAACATTTTCTATCCGTATACTCCGTAATCGTCAAGGGTAGTGTTGTATGCTTTTTGTTATCGTGATATAATATACATAAATAGAATCGGAGGGAAAAATGAAAATATATACAAAAAGAGGTGATGACATGAAAACCGATGTAATCGGTCACCGCGTTTATAAAGACGATACGATTATTGAATGTTTAGGCACAATCGATGAATTATCAGTTTCAATCATGATTGCCGCTCATCATCTTATGGATCATCAAATCAAAGAGGATTTACTTATGCTTGTTCGGTCGTTACGAGATTTTAGCGTTGCGTTATTACGCATTGAAGAAGCGGTTGTCACAGCTGATACCGTTGCCAATATAGAAAAAAGCATTGATTATTATCAAAACAAATTATCACCGCTTATTGATTTTGTTCTGCCCGGTGAAACTTTAGCAGGGAGCTATCTTCATTTGTCCAGAACCATTGCCCGGCGTTTGGAAAGAAGATTAATCACTCATGGGCGGAAGGTAAATATAAATAAGTATATTATTCAATATGCAAATCGGCTTTCCGATTTATTATTTGTAATAGCCAGATACACGGAGGAAAAATATGCTTCCTAAAATTATTACAATGTGGTTTCTTTTTATTTTTATAGTTTTAATCCCAATTACTTATCGAGCTCTAATGGCTCTTAACTTTTCTAATATTTTTAATCGGTCATCGACTTGGCAAATTCGATTTTTAATGATGTTAATAAGCATAATTTTGGCATTTTTAGCAAGTTTTGCCTTTATTTCCATCATAGAAAGGATTGTTTCAGTAATATAGTAAATATTTTTTTTGTATAATTATCATCTCGTTGTAAATAATACAATCGAGGTGATAATTTTGAAGAATTGGATTAATAAAATGTCCAAAGAAAAAGCTCAACGCTTTCTTTTTATTGGCGTATTAATATTAGTTTTTAGTGTTTTTTTCATATCATTAAGTTTATTAGAACCTAAAGAAAAAGAAAAAAAGCCACCAATTGATAATAATAACGATGACGATGATGATGATATTATCGTATATGAAACAATTGTATTGCCAATTAAAGGAACAGAATTTGAAACAATAAGGAAGTTTTGGAGTTATGATGCCCCGACTGAAGATCAAGAAAAATCAATTATTGTTTTTGGTTCCAAGTATTATATGAGTAAAGGAGTTTCATATTCTCAGAATAATGAGGAGTTTGAAGTTATTGCTTGTTTAAGCGGAACTGTTACCAAGGTTACGGACAGTCCGATTTACGGACAATGTGTAACCATTGATCACGGCGATGGGATTGTCTCCGAATATATGAGTTTAGGTTCGGTTTTGGTTAAAGAAGGTGACAAGATTAATCAAGGCTCTGTTATCGGAAATGGCGGTACAAACGAATATGATAGCATGGCTGGGATTCATATTCATTTCCAATTAAAATATAAAAGTAAAGCTGTTAATCCCGAGCTCTTATTTGGAAAAAAGGTTAACGAAATTGCCAGTATTATTGAATAAAAAGTCTTTATCACTAAGATAAAGGCTTTTTTTTGAAATGCGTTTATAATATATTTTTTCGAGTTTAATATTATTTCATTGTTTTGATACAAATCGTGATTATAGCGCTGTCTAGAGGGTTAATAGCGTGATTTAATCGATTACATCATGAGATTAAAAAAGCATCTTTATTTATGAGATATAAGATGCTTATTTTTCTGTATAAGATAATAAAAAAATAATAAAATGAATAAATACCGAAACCACCAATACTATTAATAATAAATTAAAGCTTGCATTTGCATCGGAGAAATATTTAATCATTTTATTTTCTGAAAAATGTAATATTGCTTTTAAAAAATATCCCAAAAGCCCTATTATGATGATTAATAATATTTTGATTAATAATATTAATTTTTTTAAGACTAATGTTAAAAGATTAGCAAATGCATATATGAGAAAATGAAGTCCAATAATCAAAAAATATATTATTAAATGATAATGGGGTAAGACGAAAATAATTTTTTTTGGTATTAATGAATTGATAAAAAGAAATAGCAGTGTCAGATGACCGGTTTGAAGTATAGAATTAATAAAGCCAAATAGAAGGCTGCCCCAATAAAAATCTCTTTTTATATTACTGAGGTTTAGATATCGGGGAAGAAGCAACCGGTATTCATAAATCCCAAGTAAAAAAGTGAAAACCAATGATGTGGTGATTCCACCAATCGTTAGACGATTTATAAGTTGTTCAGAGTTATTAAAAACAAAAATTGCGATTCCAACAGTAAGGAAGTTTAACATCCATTGAACTAAATAAAAAAGGCGGTAATTAAGATAATGTAGTTTTAACGATTGACCAAAATTCATATTATATTCCTTTTAATTCTCGTAAGTTAATTAAATAAATAAATATTTTTTGAATCGGCACTTCCGCAATATCAATTAAATATCTTTGAAATTTTCTTGTTTCGTCTTTTGATAGTTTTCTGGGAACACAAACGGTTAAATACTTTTCTCTTTCTTCATAACCAATAATCTTAATGTTGGAAATCAACGATTTCAGAACTTCAGATTTACCGCTTAAATAGCGAAAATTATTTCGGATTTCCTGTATTGTAAAGTTTTCAAATAATATACCATTATCCAGAAACAATACTTTATCAACGATTGTTTCCAATTCATCGATATGGTTTGTTGTCAGTATTAAAGTCCTCGGATAGCGAAGGTGATGATTATATAATAAATTAAAATAATCAAAACGATTTTTAATATCAACATTATTAAGCGGATTATTTAATACGGTAATGTTTGCTCTTGAAGCAAGACCTAAAATGCCAATTAATAATTCTTTTTGGTTTTCGTCTAGATTTCTGTAATTCCTTTTAAAATTTATTTTGAAAAAATCAAGCAGTTCATAAGCATATGCGTTATCCCATTTCGGATAAAAAGACGCCATTACTTTACAAATTGTTTTTATCTGTAAGTGTCCGGGGAAATCAGCATCATTGGCAAGATAACAAAGCCTTTCGTTCATTTTTCGATTATTAGTAAGCGGCTCGCCGTCAAGATAAATATATCCGGAGTCAGCTTTTATTCTTGCGGTAATTAATTGTAACAGTAATTCTTTCCCGGAATCGCTTTTTCCAACAATAGCATAAATTTGATTGTCAAGAAAATTATAATTGAAATTCCGAATCGAAGGTTTGTTTCTTTTAATTTTCGTAATGTTTTCGCAAACCAATACGGACATTTACATCTTCCCTTTCAATCAGATAATTTAAGTATACATTAATTTCATATAAAAGTCAACGGATGAATAAATAAAACAAACCCCCATTCCTATTAGGTATTAATCGTTTGGGAATGAGGATTTTTAATTTCATAATCTTATTAAAAGATGCATATATTATAGTGCGTGGAGGTAAGATGGATGGATTATGATATCAGGTTAAGAGTCATAAAAACAGCTGAAATTTTCTTAGCCGATAAAAGTACAGTTCGGGGAGTTGCGAAAAAGGTTGATTGTTCAAAAAGTACTGTTCATAAAGATTTAACCGAACGCCTTCCTTTATTGAATAAAAATCTTTTTTTGGAAGTAAGAAATCTTTTGGAATACAATAAATCAATTAGACATATTCGGGGCGGCGAAGCCACGAAAAGAAAATTTATGGAAGCTAGACAAGGCAAACCGGAACCGTTCAAAAATTAAGTTATTTTAATATTACCGCCGGTAAGATTGGTTAGCTCATTAACCAACGTAATTTTTTTATTTTCGGGAATACTTAATTTTATAATAATTTTATCAGTAAACTGTTTTTCAATCTGGGAGTATTCTTCCAGATTTTTTTCAATGTGGTTATAATAAGCATAATCGATTTCTATGATTAAAGCGGTTGTTTTTTCAATTTTCAATTTATTAACGTTTTCTAATGCTTTGGCTACGCTGCTGCCATATGCACGAATCAAACCGGCGGCCCCCAGTTTAATCCCCCCGAAATATCGAGAAACAATTGCCAGAACGTTAGTTAATTCATTCTTTTTCAATATATCATAAATTACTATACCGGCGGTGCCTGCCGGCTCACCATCGTCGCTATTTCTGGCAATGCTACCTGATTCACCTAAAATATAAGCATAACAATTGTGAGTGGCATCATAATGCTGTTTGCGAATTTGTTTTAAAATTTCATTGGCTTCTTCGACAGAATTTATTGGATATAAATAACAGATAAAACGGCTGCGGTTAATAATTTGCTCATAACTAGTTACTTTATCTAAGATATACATAGCTTCACCCATTATTATTATAACGAAAATTCCTAAATAAGTGAAGATTAAAATAAATAATGCAAAAATATTGACAAAAATATAGAAATTTAACTAAATATAAGGTATAATTATATCTAGATAGTATTAATATGCAGAAAGGAGAAGTAATTCGTGAACGGCAACGAACATTATCTCGAAAAAGGAAAAGAAATTTTAAGAATACTGATTAACAATGGTTGCGAAGCGTATATTATCGGTGATGCCGTTTGTAAAACGATATTGCAGATTCCTTTTTGTGAAATTAGCATTACTACAAACGCCACCCCCGATGTTATTAAAGGCATTTTTTCTTATACAAAGATTACAGAAGAAGGATTAGGAGCAGTAAGACTATATTACTCCGGATATGAATTTATTGTTAGTACTTTTCGTGCCGCTAATTTCAAAGATAAACGCAATCCGAAAAGAATGCATTATTCCAAAAGTTTTCACGAAGAGTTAGCCAATCGAGATTTCACTCTTAATGCTATTGCTATGACTTATGGCGGAAAATTAACTGATGCATATCGGGGTTTTGAAGATATCCAAAAAAGGATTATTCGCGCTATCGGTTCACCGAAAATAAGATTTACCGAAGATCCTTTGCGTTTATTGATAGCCATTCGTTTTGTTAGTGAGTTAGGATTTAGGATTGAAAAAAAGACACTTAGAGCAATGCGGTCCAGGTCACGTCTCTTGGGAAAACTGGAAATTCCCGCTATAACCAAAGAATTAAAAAGGATTCTATATGGTAAAAATATTAAGAAAGCTTTGGGTTATTTATATAAAACTAAAATATATAAAAGAATCCCTTATTTATCAAAAGATTTTCGTAAATGGGCTGAAAGCTATCGTTTGTTAGAACCGGACACTTTTTTAGCTTTAGCATTTGTTCGTAATGGTCGATACCTTCAGGAGTTTGAAGGCTTAGCTGAAGATCAAGAACAATTAAAACTGCTTGTGGAGTTAGCACTTACAGTATCTAAAGGTAAATATAGTCAGGAAAATTTATTTGATTACGGTTTAGATGTTTGTAAAAAAGCTAATTATATTAATTATCTATTAAAAAAAGACAAGAAAAGAACGCGAAAGATTACCAAAGAATATAATAGATTACCGCTTAAAGATGTTCGGGAATTGGCCTTGTCCGCTGCCGATATTCTTCAGCTAACAGGGAATCGCGAAGGCGATTATGTGCAAGCATTAGTTGATGATATGGCGCACAAAGTTTTAGGCAATAGTCTTTCTAATAATTTTGATGAGTTGCGAGATTATGCTTTAACGTCATTACGACAAAGCGGTATTTTACCCAAAATTGATGATGAAAATATTCAACCGGATATTCCCTTAGATTTTGATATTAACGAAGAAACTGATTCAATAACAACTAATCAAATCCCGGAAAATGTATCGCCAATCGGGATAAGTGAAAAAGATATGTTTGTTCCGGAAAGTAAATTATTAGAATTAGAAAAAAAACTTTATGAACATGACCGATTACTACAAGAAAAAGATGAAAAAATTCGCAAATTGGAAAGAATAACTCTTGAGAACAAATTAGAAAGTGATATCAAAAACTTAGTCGGTCAAAATATAGAATTATTGGAAGATATGAAGTATATAGAGAAAGGTACGGAAAAAGTAATGGTTTCTCGAGAATTAAATGAGTTATATCGGCGTATAATTACTAATGTTGATCCTAAATTTCGCGTTTTAAATAAAAATAACAGAAATGAGGAAAATAATGAAGATTAAGGATTTTCAACCATCAGATAAAGCAACATTGATTTTACGGCTTACCGATTGTCAAATCAGAAAAACACCTGCCAATGCTGAATACGCAAGTATGATTGGCTTTGATGGCTTTGATTTAATCGATGTAAAAATATGGGCTTTAAATGAAGAAATAAAAACACAATTAAAAAACGGGGAAATATATGAACTAAACGGCATTATGAAAGACTATCAGGGAAAAATGCAGTTTAATGTAAAAGACTTGCGGTTAGTAGCCGACGGAGAAATTGATAAAAATGAATACTATGAAACGGCTAAATTATCAGCTGAAGAGTTAAAAGAGCAAATTGAAAAATACATAAACAATATAGACAATAAAATCATAAAGGAAATTGTAACAACTATTTTGGATAAATATACGGATAATTTCTATATTCATCCGGCAGCAGTAATGATGCATCACAACTATATTTCCGGGCTTGCCTATCATGTATATTCAATGTTGAAATTGAGTGATGCCTATCTTAATCAATATCAATATTTAAATAAAGACTTGGTTTATGGCGGCATCATCCTTCACGACATCGGAAAAATAATCGAGTTAAGCGATGCTAAATGTATGGAGTATACCAAGAAAGGACAATTACTTGGCCATATTTCGATTGCCTTTAATATTATATATTCTGCTGCTTGTTCGCTCGGCTTTGAAAATACCGAGGAAACTCTTATGTTACAACATATTGTTCTGTCTCATCATGGATTATTGGAATACGGTTCGCCTAAAGAACCGTTAATTGCCGAGGCGGTATTAATTTTTATGCTTGATTTTGCTGATTCGCGGATGGCGGCATTGGAAAAAGAAATTGTTAATACCGAAAAAGGCGAATATACAAACTATATATCGGCCTTTGATCGAAGAAGTTTTTATCGGCCTAAACTTTAATGTTTTAATTGTTATGTAAATGAGGTGGTTATTATTGGTTCCGCTTAAGAACGGATTGGTACTAGATTTGTTCACAGATAATTTATTTCTTGATATTATTTTGTTATTATTGTTTATATTTTTATTTTTATCATCTGCGTTTTTTTCTGCTGCCGAAACGGCATATTCAAGTGTAAATATTATCAGATTGCGAAATTACAAGGAAGAAAAGAAAAGAGGAGCCAAAAAGGCGGTATATCTGGCAGAAAAATACGATTCCACTTTAACAGCGATATTAATCGCCAACACTTTCGCAAATATTTGTTTAACGGTGCTGTCGATAGTTTTCATTTCCTCATTTGTTAGTAGTCGAATTGTTGCTAATGTTATAGGTATTTTTGTTATAACAATTTTGATTCTTCTTTTTGGAGAAATCTTACCTAAGCAATATACTAAAGAAAATGTAGAAAAGACGGCTTTGCATTCTGCTTTTTTGATGTATATCGTTTATAAACTGGTTTGGCCTTTGACTTATATTTTTGTAAAGATAAAAAGAGCAATCAGCAAAAAAACAGAAAAGCATATTGTTCAACCGAAAGTAACCGAAGAAGAGTTAGAATCAATAATTGATGTAATGGAGACTGAAGGCGTAATTGGCGAGGATGACGCTGATTTGTTACAAAGCGCAATTAGTTTAAATGAAACGACGGTCTATGATATAATGACACCAAGAGTTGATGTTATTGCTGTTGATATTAATAATTCTATTGAAAACATTAAAGAAATATTTTTTGAATATCAATTTTCCCGGGTTCCTGTTTATAAGGAAGATAAAGATAATATTCTTGGTATTTTAAGCGAAAGGGACTTTTTTACTGCAATAATACAACAAAAGGCCGTAAATATTAAAAAATTGTTGTCTAAACCTTTGTTTGTATCGGAATCAACCAAAGTTAATGAATTAATTAAAGAAATGCAAAAACAAAAAAAGCATTTTGCCGTGGTTTCCGATGAATATGGGGGGACAAGTGGTATAGTAACCATGGAGGATGCATTGGAAGAATTAGTGGGAGAAATATATGATGAATATGATGAAGAAGAAGACATTGATCTTACAGAGATGGCCAAGAACCGATATTCGGTTCCTCCAGATATGGAAGTTGAAGAGCTTTTTGAAACATTAGATTTGGGCGAAGCTCCTGAAACTAAATATTCAAGCGTTGGTGGTTTTGTCTATAGTTTATGTGAAGGTCTACCGGCCGAAGGCCAAGTTCTTCATTATTATACGGCTGCTGAACGCCAAAACGAAGCTGAAAAATATTTGGTTAGATATGATTTAGAATTTACCGTAAAAAAGGTAGAAAATAGACGGATAAGAGTAATAGAACTTAACATCTCACAAATAGAAGAATAATCATACATTTATACTTGAATGTTATATAATGAGTCTTTGGGCTTTAAATGTAGAACTTTGGGAAGATAAATCTAAACCATAACATATAATGTCCTCCGAAGATTCGGATTATTTTATGATTCAATTCAATAATGAAAAAATTTAATATCGAACTGGGTATTATATATCCTTAAAACAACAAATGATTTGCTAGATTGCGAATTTTATGACAATTATGAAAAAATCAACAGCCGAAAACCTCGGTTTTTTTATAACCTTTATTAGTACGGGCAGGAGACTTTTGTTGATTTTAGGTTAATATTAGATGTTTACATATTATTTATAATATGATATCATAATTGCATATCCAATTAACTATACGCACAAAATATTAATAATTAGGATTAAAAAAATAAGATTTTGTGTAATAGACTTTAATCTGTTTTATAAAATATTTTAATGCCCTTAATCTTTTTAATTAAGCCATCTGTTTTTTAAAATGAAATTAACTAAAAATAAAAAATCATTTACAAATCAAACAAAAAGTAGTAAAATATATATGTTGCATTTTTTATTAAGGATAAATAAAAGGGCTAAAAATTATGTCTTTCTAGAATATAAATGTATAAGGAGTGAAAAATATGAATAGTTCTGCAGCAATAAAAAGAACCTTGCCAATATTAGTTATTATTTTAATCATAATTGCTGTTGCCATCTCGTGCTCAGTATTTTCTAAAGAAAAACCAATTCCGAAGATTCCTGAAGAGGAAGGCATATATCTATCTATAAATGAGGAAGAGAGAACTTATCAGATTACAAATCAAAAAATTTATAATCTGCTTAAGAAAAGAGCCGGATTAAATGTTTTAATCGATACAGTCGATAAAGATATTTTAAGTGGTGTTTTTGGAGATTTTAATTACTGGAAATTAGTTAGTGAAGAAGATATTAATGAAGCTTTAGAAAAAGCGATATTTCCCGATGGTAAAGACGATCTTTCAGAAGAAGAAATTGAAGAAGCTGAAACACAATATTATGAAAATATGTACACCGGATCCGGTTTGCGGACCAAAGATGAAGTAAAAGACTATCATCGGTTGATTCTGGCAAAAAGATTATTTGCAGAAGATCGGTTAAAGGATGCAATCCGAATGGCTAATGAAGCGGCGGAAGAAGACAATACTTTAAAACCTTATTTTACCGAAGACGATTATGAAACTCATTATAAAGCAAACTATGAAAAGAAATATGGTTTTTGGACGATAATTATTCCTTTCTCGACTAAAGAAGAAGCAATTAATGCGTTAAAACAGTTAGGATATGAAATTCAAGCCAAGGACCCTGATAACGATAAAGATTTTGATAAATGGGTTAAAGCCGTAAACGATGAGAAAGTAGCCCTAACACCGGAAGAAGTGATTGTCGCCTTTATCGATATGTATAATACGATTAATTCACATAAAGTAGTAGGTTATCCCGAAAACACATTAACTTTAATAGCCAATAAACACTATACGATAACAGAAAAAGACGATGCGGTTACAATTGAATTTAATACAATTAAATCCGAAGAAGATGAAACTTTAAATGAACTTTATTATTCATACGAAAAAATCAGCAATTATCAAGCCGAATTACAAAGATACTTAAGCACAACGATGAAGGTATATAAACCGGATACCGAAAAAGTTGAGAAAGATCAAAATTGGTTTACGGTTAATCCGCGTTCATATAATAATAATGCTTTGCATTGTTATGTTTTAAAAATTGCGGAAGAGAAGGCGCCTGAATTAGAGGATGTTAAAGACGAAATATATAAAGCTTTATTTGAAGCAGAGTTGACTGACGAATATATCGCAACAGAAATGGTTAAGTTACGTACGCGAAAAGGTTTGGTTATATATGACCCGGTAATTGAAAAAGGTTATATTGACTTAGCTCAATCTTATAAGGAAAAGATTAAGCCGACTAAAGCAAAGAGCGAAACTATGGTTGCAAAAGTCGGTAATGTTGATTATTCTACAAAACAGTTGTTTGATTTAATGGATAAACGTTATGGAATTACATTTGCGATTAGTGAAATTAATAACTTACGCTTACTAAACAGTCCCAGTTTTAATAAAATTTTTGATTATTATTTAACAGAAGCTAAAACATCAAAAAGGATTCTTAATCCCCAAAAGTGGCAGTCGGTTAAAGAAAGAGCTATTCGAGAAAAGCAGTTATTCATTAGCGGCGCTTACAGTCAGTACGGATACGGACCGCAGTTTGGATGGAAAAAATTTATTCGTGAAATTTATGGAGTAAATAACGACGAAGAATTGCTTTATCATTTCCTTTATTCGCAAGTGATGACAGACTATTCTAATTCCTTGGGCGATGTCAGCGAAATCGCCGAAGATTCAGAATTGTGGAAAGCAATCGAAGCAAAAATGGGAAAAACGGCCGATGATTATTTTAAAGTAACCGGTATACATTTATTAATAAAGGTTGAAGACGAAAATGGTAATCCAATTAATCCTGACGAATGGACCGATTTACAAAACGATTACGCGAAGCAGCTTTATCAACAAGTTTGGAAATATTATCAAGAAGAAACCGGTACATCACAAGAAAAATTTGAAGCAATAGCCAATGCCTTTACAAAATCGCTTCGTTTTGTTGCTAAGTATGATCAAACCGTTACCGCCCAACCGGAATTAGAAGATCTTAAATATGTATTAAAAGACATTGAAGTTGCAAAATTTAAAACGGCGGGCCTTTCAGTGAAATACGAAAGCCTGGGCGAATTTACTAACGGTAAAATGGTTAAACCTTTTGAAGAAGCGGTTCGTTCGATTTGGAAAGCGAATCCTTCATCACAAACTCACACACCTTATGCTTCCGTTCCTAATGATTTAGGAGAATGGACATACCTAGTTACAGAGTTTGGTTATCATGCATATGTAAATACCAGTACAATCGATATTCCAAAATGGGATAATGAAAAAGGATATGTTATCCCAACACTCTCTATGATAAAAACAAATTTAAAGGACAGTAGCAGTAAATTTGTTTTGGATGAGGAAGGAAACGATACTGACGTTAAATTTACCGATGAAATGAAAACCGCAATAACCACATATTTTAATCCAATAAAAACAGAACTTACCGGAACCGATTATACCTCTATTCAACTTTATGAACAAATAAAATCTGAGGATTTCGGTATCATCTTCAACAATACAAATTATACAAAAGAAGAGTTTGTGAAGTTTCTGGAGTATAGAATCAAAGCACTTAACTCCAAATTAAAATACTTCGGTACCGATGAGGAGTAGAAAACCTTGGGGAAACTCAAGGTTTTTCTTCTCATAGATTGATAAATATTGCTTGAAAAGTGTTGGTTAAACGGGTATAATATGAAAGGAGAAATTCAAGTACAATCTATGAAATTTTGTATTATTGGTAGCGGATCTAAAGGCAATATGACCTATATTGAAACGAAAGAAACAAAAGTTTTACTTGATGCCGGAATTTCTTTCTTAACTGCAAAAAAAAGAGTCAAAGATGAAAATATCGATTTTTCCGATGTCTCTGCAGTAATTATTACCCATGAACATTATGACCATGTTTGTTTTTTACCGACAATTTTAAAAAAGACTAAAGCTACGCTTTATATTAATAAGTATTCATATGATAATTTAGAAAAAACAATTAAAGATAAAATCCCTAGAGTCAAAATAAAATTTTTAGAAGCCGATACGCGCTATCGAATTAAAGATTTAGATTTTTTAACGCTAAAACTTTCGCATGACAGTGCTAATATTTTTGGCTATGTTTTTATAAGTGAAGACAAAAGATTAGCATATATCACCGATACTGGATTTTTCCCTCTAAAATATATTGAAATAATTAGAAACGTCGATGCTTTGATAATTGAATCAAACCATGATGTTGAAATGTTACTTGAAAGTGAACGCCCTTGGGCTTTAAAAGAAAGGATTCTGTCGCCAAATGGTCATATGTCTAATCACATATGCCAGCAATTGCTTATAGCGGTTCTTAATGAAAAACATAAAATTGTTATTTTAGCCCATATTAGTCTTGAATGTAATAGCGTAGAAATAATTGAAAGCCAAATGATTCCGGAAATTAAAAAAGTGTTTAGCGGCGATATTATACTAGCCGAACAATTCCGGGCCTTGAAACTATATCAGATTTAAAATTATAATCAAAGGAGTTAAGACAAATGAAGAAAACACTGTTGTCAATAATGCTTTTTATTAGTTTATTTATCATAACCGGATGTCAAGGAAAAAGGGCTGTACCGGCCATCTCTAATCCTGAGGCAGTTTATATGAATGCTACTGAAGGCGATTCCACTTATACAATAAATAACCAACGGATGTATGAAAGATTAAAAAAACAGGTCGGTATCAATATTTTATTGGATATTGCCGATGAATATTTGATGAAACATATGAAAAAGGAGAATCTTAGTTATTGGGATTCGGTAACCGAAGACATGATTGAGAAAGAATTGATGAGTGACATTTTTCCTAATGGTACCGAAAGCCTGACCAACGAAGAAATCGAAAAGGAAAGAAGCGAATACCTTAGAGATCTATTTGTGAATTACGGTCTTGTTGAGGAACAAGATGTTAAGGATTATTATCGTTTAATAATTGCCAAAGAAATGTATACTAAAGAAAAGATTAAAGAGCAATACGACGAAGAAGATTTTACTGATAAAGAATACGAAACATATTTTAATAATAATTATCAAAAAGGATATTATGCGATTATCGTTGCCTATGATTCGATTAAGCAATATCAAGACGCTCTAAAACAATTAGGAATTAAAATAACAACTTCAGGCGAATGGATTAAAATAAGCGATGCAACGACCTTAACCAATCGTGAGATTGTAAAAGCGTTTATTGATTTATATAATATGAATAATTCTTATCGCTTAGATACTTATCCGAATCAAACCCTAACTTTAAATCAGGGTATTGAGTATAAACTTGAAAAAGATGAAATTGTCTTTGATTTGGAAAAAATCGATATGCTTTTTTACTCTTATAAAGATATAACAGCTTATCAAATCGAACTTCGCGATTTAATGGATAAACAAATGTCTGTTTATCCTGAAGGTGAATTTTGGTATACAAAACAGGCTTTATCATATAAAAGCGGTTCGCGTCATATATTTACTTTAAAAATCGGAGAGAAAATAACTGAATTTGACGATGTAAAAGCCGAAATAAGAGACAAATTATTAGAATCAAAACTTACTAATGTTTATGTATCTTCCGTTTTCGCGAAATTGCGGGCTGAAAAGGGATTCAGAATATTTGATGAAGATCTCGAAACCAAATACAAATCGCAAGTGGCGTCATGGGTAGATTATAAACCCGTCAAAAAAGGACATATAAAATTAGTGGCCGCAATTGATGATAATGATATTAGCGCAGATGAATTCTTTGCAAGGATGAATTATAATTACGGTATTAGTGTTGCTGTAGCCGAACTTGAATATTTACGTTATCTTTATAATAATAATTTTAATAAGATTTATAATATTAAAGAAAAGACAGTATTAGATAAGTCTAAATGGTCAGTCATTAATCAGGATCTTGAAGATGAAAAGAAAGCATTTAATGATAATATGTATTCTGAATATGGCTTTCCTAAATCATATGGGTGGGAAAAATTCCTAAAGGATTTTTATTCGGTAAATAATGAGGACGAGTTACGTTACTATTACCTCTATCAGGATATAAAGAAAGATTATGCTACATCGATTGGTGATTTGAGTGAAGTAGATGAAGAAAGCCAATTATGGCAATTTTATCTTGAACAAATGAATAATCAAGTTGACAAATATTTCAATGTTACAGGAATACAATTATTGATTACTGTTCAAGATCAATCGGGTGTTGTTATTGATCCGGAAAAATGGACTGATTTACAAAAACAATATGCACAAGAGTTCTATCGGGCAATTATTACATATCTGGAAGAAGAATCCGGTTCATATCCAACAAAAATGAATGAAATAGTCGATGCCTTTCAAAAAGTGCCCCGTTTTTTACCCGGGCTTAATCAAACTACAGAGGCGCAACCGATAATAGAAGGATTAAATTATAAATTTAAAGGTATCGAGTTATCAAAATATAAAACCGCGGGCCTGATTGTTCGATTTCAAGATTTAGGAACTTTTAAAAACGGACAGCAGTCGGAAGCTTTTGATGAAGTTGTTCGCACCATTTGGCAATCCAATCCTAATTCTGAAACGCCTTACTTATATGGACATGATGATGAGGATGAAAACGAATATCAATACTTAATTACGTCACGCAGTTATCATGTTTATGTCAATATGAAATCAATTGATATTCCGAAATGGAAAGATGGAGAAGAAAACAAAGTGTTACCGACACTTGATCAAATTAAAACTTATCTTAATAATGAAAACGATAAGAGTCTGACTAAAGAAATTAAAACCGCAATAACAACTTACTATCAACCGATTCGTACTGAACTATCGGGCAGTAATAATGTTGCAGTTAAAACTTATTCCACTATTCGAGAATATCAATATAAATTACATCATGATGATTACACATTAGAAAATTATAATAATTATCTAGATATTCAAATCGGGAAAGCAGAAAAATCATTAAAATATAAATAAGAAAAATCTCCGTTTATCGGGGATTTTTTACTAAATTGATTTAAAAATCGTTTGATAATTGAAAATATTGTTATAAACGGTTATAATATAAATACCCGGAGGAAGAAATGGCTAATTTTAAATTGCACAGTGATTATAAACCAATGGGAGACCAGCCCCAAGCGATTCAACAGCTAATTGAAAATCTTAAAAAAGGTATTAAAGAACAAGTACTACTCGGAGCAACCGGAACCGGTAAAACTTTTACAATTGCCAATGTTATTCAAAGCCTAGGTAAAAAAACGCTGGTTTTAGCACATAATAAAACATTAGCCGGCCAATTATATAGTGAATTAAAAGGCTTTTTTCCGGAAAACCGCGTTGAATATTTTATATCTTATTATGATTACTATCAACCAGAAGCCTATGTTGCAAAGAAAGACTTATATATTGAAAAAGATTCAAGCATTAATGATGATATTGATCAAATGCGTCACAGTGCCGTAAGTGCTTTTTTCGAGCGTGATGATGTTATTGTTGTTGCCAGTGTTTCTTGTATTTATGGAATCGGTAATCCCGAAGATTATAAAGAAAAAATGTTAACATTGCGGGTTGGGCAAACTGTAAATCGGGAAAAATTGCTTGAGAAATTAATCAATATGCAATATGAACGTAATGATTATGATTTCAAAAGAGGATCATTTCGAATAAAGGGAGAATCTTTGGATATTATTCCGACATATATGAGAGACCGGGCATTCCGGATTGATTTTTTTGATAATGAAATTGAAAAAATTAAAGAGTTTGATACGGTAAGCGGCAGATCTTTATTTGAGAAATCAATCATCAATATTTTCCCCGCAACTTTATTTGCCATCGGGGAGCATAAAATGAAAGAAGCAATTAGGCGGATTAAACTCGAACTTGAAAATCGAATTTTATATTTCGAGCAAGAAAAAAAATTGCTTGAAGCACAAAGAATCAAGCAAAGAACCGAATACGATATAGAAATGCTTGAGGAAATCGGCTTTTGCTCGGGTATTGAAAATTATTCTCGACATATTAGTTTACGCGGAGAAGGTGAAACCCCTTATACATTGTTAGATTTTTTCAAGCAAGATTTTTTAATGATTATTGATGAGTCGCACGCAACATTGCCTCAAGTTAGAGGAATGTATAATGGTGATCGGTCGCGAAAAATGAACTTGGTGGATTACGGTTTTCGCTTACCGTCTGCTCTTGATAATCGTCCTTTAACATTTAACGAATTTTATAGTAAACTTGATAAGGTTATATATGTTAGCGCGACACCGAGTGAATTTGAGCGTTTGCGCAGCGGAGCAATTGTCGAACAGATTATTCGTCCGACGGGGTTACTTGACCCCCTAATTGAGGTTCGAGCAACTGAAGGTCAGATAGATGATTTGATTAAAGAGATACATAAAAGAGTCAAAGCCAATGAAAGAACATTGGTATTAACATTAACTATTAAAATGAGTGAAGACTTAACCAAATATCTTCAGGAATTGGATTTTAAAGTTGCTTATCTTCATTCTGAAATCAAATCACTGGAAAGGATGGAGATTATAAGAGAATTAAGACAGGGAAAATATGATGTATTGGTCGGTATTAATTTATTGCGTGAAGGTTTGGATATACCCGAGGTTTCAATGATAGCAATTCTTGATGCCGATAAAGAGGGTTTCTTGCGTAGTGAGACCGCTTTGATTCAAACTATTGGCCGGGCGGCAAGAAATGTAAACGGTAAAGTTATTATGTATGCTGATAATGTAACCGGCTCGATGGAAAAAGCTATTGTTGAAACATATCGTCGTCGCATTATTCAAGAAAAATACAACCAAGAAAATAATATTATCCCGAAGACTATCTATAAACACATTACTGACAGTTTGGTAATAACCAGGGAAATAAAAGATGAAAAGACTGTAATTGATTTTGATGCCACCGGTAAAATGAGTACGATAGAAAAAAGAGAACTGATTCTTCGTTTAGAAAGGCAAATGAAAGATGCTGCCAAGAATTTAGATTTTGAACAAGCCATGGCGTTACGGGATATTATATTCGAATTAAAAGCTGATTAAAGGCGGTAAGGTAAATGAAAGATAAAAAGAAAGTGATTTTGGGATTATCCGGCGGCGTGGATAGTGCCGTAGCGGCAATATTGCTGTTACAACAGGGTTACGATGTAGAAGGTGTTTTTATGCGTAATTGGGACTCATCCCTGAATAAAGACATTTTGGGTAATCCTTACATTTATGATGAAGTTTGTCCCCAGGAAAGAGACTATATTGATGCATTGAAAGTTGCGGATAAATTAAATATAAAGATGCATAGGGTGGATTTTGTTGAAGAATACTGGCAAAAAGTTTTTACATATTTTATTGACGAATATCGGAATAACCGAACGCCGAACCCTGATATTATTTGTAATACTGAAATAAAATTTAAATCTTTTTTATTGGCTGCGGAAAAAATGGGGGCTGATTTTATCGCGATGGGTCACTATGTTCGGATTGAGCATTATCCTACGGTGAAATTACTAAGGGGTATTGACCTTAATAAAGATCAAAGTTATTTTTTGTCCCAACTATCGAAAAATCAACTAAAAAAATCACTTTTTCCAATTGGAGGATTATATAAAAAAGAAGTCAGAAAAATCGCAGCCGAGTATAATCTTGATGTCGCTACAAAAAAGGATTCGACTGGGGTGTGTTTTATTGGTGAGAGAAAGTTCCGAAAGTTTCTTCAAAACTATATTCCGGCACAACCTGGCGATATTGAGACTTTAGAAGGCGAGAAGGTTGGCGTGCATGAAGGGATTATGTATTATACGATTGGTCAACGTCACGGTTTAAGACTAGGAGGGGCCGGCGAACCATGGTATGTATTAGGGAAAGATGCTAAAAGAAATATTTTGATTGTCGGCCGGGGTGGTAATCATGAATATCTGTATTCAAATCGGGCTTTGATTAATAAAATTAATTGGCTCGGACCGGAATTTTCAGAAATTGATTGTACGGTGAAATTTCGATATCGAAGCAGTGATATAAAGGCAATTGTGCGTAAAATTGATCACGATAGATTAGAAGTGTCGTATCCCGATAAGGCTAAAGCGGTAACGCCGGGACAGGCAGCTGTTTTCTATTTAGGAAATGAAATTTTAGGCGGAGGTACAATCGATAAGGTATATATGAATGACCAAATGCGATGCTATTAATTGCGGAGGTAATATGGAAACGAGAATATCAGGAATAGTTACAAATGCAATTTTTTATAATGAAGAAAATCATTTTGCAATTTTATTGATAAAACTTGACTATCGTGATAAGAAAATTGCTCAATATCGAAATAAATTATTTTCTAATACATTAAAAGTATTATGTCATATGGACCGCAAACCGTTAATTGATGAAGAATTTGCCTTTTTTGGTGAATTTGTTGTTAATCAATATGGAATTCAATTTAAAGCCAGTAAATTTGAGCGTCTGAATGAACATACTTTAAGCGGAGTTGTTGCCTTTCTATCAAGTGATTTTTTTCCCGGTGTCGGCAAAGTCACGGCAACAAAAGTATTTAATGCTTTAGGGCCAAATTGTCTTGGTTTGATTGAACAAGATCGTTCGGTTTTAGACAAAATACAGGGAATATCGGCTTCTCAAAAGGAAACAATTTACAATAATCTTTTAAATTATGAAACCAATCGAAAAGTCTTAGTGGATTTATTAAATTATGGTTTTACTATGCACACAAGCTTAAAACTTATGAAAAAACTCGGACCTAAAGTTGTGGATATTATAAAGGAAAATCCATATTCATTAATTGAGTTGGTCGAAGGTTTCGGATTTAAACGGGCCGATAAAATTGCGATGGAAATAGGCACTCCTTACGATAGTGAAATCCGGCTTCAAGCTTTAATCATGTATATAATCAATCGTTATTCTTTTTCGAGCGGTGATGTTTATTTGGATTACAGAGACCTTTTCGAAAAAGCTGCTGATATAATAAATAGAA
>JALOBF010000151.1 GCA_023228385.1 Bacilli bacterium | reverse complement strand
GGCGGCGGAAAAACCGTATTGTTAGGAAATCCCAAAACCGTAAAAACCGAGGCTTATCTGCGGGCTTACGCGCGATATGTCCAATCCTTGAACGGCCGGTTTTACACCGGTGAAGATATGAATATCAACGAACATGACGTTGATTATATGCTTACGGAAACCTCTTATGTTAACGGTCGCTCGAACATGTCGGGTAATCCCTCGCCGGTAACTGCATATGGCGTATATTGGGGAATGAAAGCGGCAGCCAAAGAAAAATGGAACGATGATTCTCTTAAGGACAGAGTGATTGCCGTTCAGGGAGTCGGAGCCGTCGGCTATACTCTGTGCAAACATTTGCATCAAGAAGGGGCCAAACTAATTATTACCGATATCAATCCGGAAAAATTGGATGGAGCGGTTAAAACTTTCCCCGCCGAAGCGGTAAGCCCGGAGGAAATCTATTCCGTTAACTGCGATATCTTCTCACCGAACTCAATTGGAGCGATACTAAATGATGATACCATACCGCAGTTGAAATGCGAAATTGTTGCCGGAGCAGCCAATAATGTTCTCCTAGACGAGACAAAACACGGCGATATGCTAATGGAACGCGGCATTCTTTATGCTCCCGATTTTGTTATCAATGCCGGCGGCGTGATCAATGTCTATCAGGAATTCTCCCCCCCTTACAATCGGGAAGCGACATTAAAAATCGTCGAAAAAATCTACGACCGCCTCCTTCAAGTATTTGCTTATGCAAAAAAGCATGGTATTAACACCCAAATAGCGGCCAACCGATTTTCAGAAGAAAGAATCCGCCTAATCGGAGCCATTCAAAGAAATTATCTGTCCAATCCCCAAAGCAATATAAAAAACGGATAACAAAAAAACCGAGTATTGATAAAATACTCGGAAATCGTAAATTCAGAGTATCATTATCATACTTATCAGCAATTGCTCTGATATGATTTATAACATAATCAGTCAATTTTTAATCCGATTCTATTGCTTTTGGATCGAAAAAGGTTCGCATCGGGTAAATTTGAATATATGAAATATATAAAAAAATACTAATAATAATTTATTATTATTAGTATTTGTGCTATAATTTAATTGTAAATTTTATTATTATGGAGGGATGACTTTGAATAACAAAAATCTGTTTAATATTTTTATGGTTTTTCTGTTGTTTTTTGGTTTAATCGGATGTAGTGTCAAAAATAATTATGATATGGCACCGGGCGATGGGGGGAATGATGATACCGAAAGAAATGCAGAGACGGTAAACCACTCTGAACGAAAGATAATATACACCGCTTCCGCAAAAATTATTACCAAAGATCTTGATGCAACCTTAAACGGTATCCATGGTTTTTTAAATGATGATGAATGGTTTGATAAAGAGAGTCACTCTGATAATCAATCTTATTTAGTGATAAGAGTTAAAACAACTCGGCTTGAACAATTTATTAATATTTTATCGGATTACGGAAAGGTAAAAAACTTAAATAAAGAAGCGATTGATATTTCATTACAATATCAAAACACGGCTAATAAAATCTCTTCCTTAGAAGCAGAAAGAGCCCGTTTAGTCGAATTATATGAATCGGCTTCTATGAGTGATATGATATTAATAAATGCGCGGATTACGGAAATTGATTTACAATTGGGGGAATTGGACGGTACCTTAATCGAATTCGACAGTTTAATTGAATACAGCACAGTCACATTAACCGTTACCGAAGATTATAGTGTCAGTAAAATTCCATATGGAAAAAGATTAATAAATGCATTTACGAGCGGTTTTAGGGCCGTAAGGGTTTTTTTCGAATATCTATTAATTGTATTCTCCACCCTATTACCGTTTCTGCTCGTCTTAAGCCCGGTCGGTATAATAATCGGAGTTATTTACCATAAAAACAAGAAGAAAAAGAAAGAATAAATCAAAAAAGAAGTAGACTGATAAAAATTGAGTCTTCTTCTTTTTTATTTCGGATTGCTTAACAGCCATTCTATAAAAAGGGGGAAGCGTTTTTTCCAAGCCGTCTCACTATGATTGGCTCCTTCATCAATATATAGTTTTAAATCGCTGACACCTAGGTTTTTAAAAATCTGCGCAGCTTCTAGAGTGTCTTTTAAATATATCTGACTGATTTTAAAATTGCCATTACCCTCGTCAGTACCGACATCAAGATAGATTGCAAGATTGGGGTTAAATTTTTCTTTAATAAAAGCTGTCATTTTCTCTTTTTGAAACCAAAAGGCAGTGGAAAAACAGCCGATTTTCTTAAATTTATTCAGATATTTCAATCCGCCATATAATGTAATGTACGCTCCCATGGAAGAGCCGGCCATATAATTAATACCGTTGGTCCGGTATTTACTATTTATCAAAGTTATTAACTCTTCCGCAAGCCACTTTATATATTTATCACCCGCGCCGCCGACTTTTTGTATATTTAAAGCGGGTATAAATTTATTTATAGTCGCGCTAGGCCAAGGGCTATATTCATCAAAACGATATTTATGTTCGCAATCAATTCCAACCAAAATTATCTTTACTCCGGTTTTTTGATAAAAATGGTCCAGAGCAAGGTGGGCATCCCATATCTTGCCATAACCGCTGGTTTCTTCGGTAAATAAATTATGACCGTCATGCATATATAAAACCGAATAAGTTTCATTGTTTTGCCGATAACCCGGTGGCAAATAAACACGAATTGTCCGGAAACGATTAAGAGGAGTAATCGCGGTTATAAAGGTTTCGATTTTAGACATCTTTTCTCCTTTTAAGAAATTGGGGAGAAAAAGTTTTCTCCCCATAATCCTTTTCATTAATACTAGCCTGATTGTATTTTTTTATTAAAGATCTCTTTTGAAAAGCTTTGGATTGCATCAAAATAGGCTTTAAGATTATTCCAATTTGATGCGGGAGGGATATCACAACCGGATGAAATAGAAAAATTGGGAAAACTACTGCATCTTTCTAATAATTCAGTTGTAACTTTTGTTATTGCTTCCGTATTTTCTCCAGTAAATAAAGTCGGATCGATATTGCCCATAACGAGTTTATCTTTCGGTATTATTTTTAGCATTTCGTAAATATCAATACAGTTGCCAAAATGATAAGCGTCGGCATCAATATCAATAATGCTTGAGATCAGAGGAACGACGTTTCCGCAATTATGATAAATTAAGATAAAGTCCTTATCATTAACCTTAGAAAATATTTCTTTTACATAGTGGGATGAATACTTTTGGCATAAATCGGGGCTTAACAATCCGGCGGCCGGTTCGGCCATAATAACACCGCCCGCTCCGGCTTTTTTAAATTCAATAATATAATCGGTAATGTATTCAGATGCTTTTTCAAGGATAATATGGACCATATCGGGACTCTCATAACAATTAACCATAATTTCTGTCATATCCATCAAGCGACCAGCCAGAGAAAACGGACCGATTACCCCGGCAAATACGGGGCGATCATAAATTTCTCGGCTCGCTTTCCGGATTCCCTCAATGTAAATACCATCCCGTTTTAATCCGACTTTCGGTACCGTTAAAGCTTTAGCTTCTATTTGATCTTTGATTAAACTGGCACTT
>JALOBF010000150.1 GCA_023228385.1 Bacilli bacterium | reverse complement strand
CTACCTGCAGCTTTTAATTATAACGTTTATAATGCCGCTTTTTCTTCATAAGGTTCAATATGTGCAATAATATCAATATTTTTTTGAAGCTTTAATTTTAGTTCTTCTTCAATCCGATGGGAAAGGTCATGACTTTCAAAAACGGTTTTATCACCGTAAGTAATAAAATGCAAATCAATATAGATGTGGTTTTTCTTACCGCGGCTTCTAATTTTATGAACATCGAGAATATCCGAGTCGACTCTTGAGACAATATCAATTATCGCCTGTTCATCAACTGCTTTTTTATCAAGTAGAACATGAAGGGTCGAACGAAAAATCTTAACACATGAAATAAATATCAATCCGGCGATAAATAAGGATAAAATCGGATCGATTATATAAGGAAAACCAAATTTAATTAATAAAATTGAAAAGAGAACCCCAGCCGATATAAAAATATCGCATCTTGTATGTAAAGAGTCAGTTACTAAAACTTCGCTTTCGAGTCGCTTTCCGGCCCGATACTCAAGGGTAGCGATAATGGTGTTAAGAATTAATGTAAAAATAATACCGAGAAACCCCAAAGCATCAATTGCCGGTATCTTAGGAGACAAAAACCACAGTACAACATTAGCAATAATTCCTAGAGTAATGGCGAAAAGCATAAATCCGATTACAAAGGCTGCTGCCGTTTCATATTTGTAATAACCATAAGGATGTTCCTTATCCGGATTGCGAGCTGCATATTTAGTTCCGATTAGACCAACAATATTCGAAGTACCATCGCTTAAGGCATGGATTCCGTCACTAGTTAGGCTGTTAATTTTGAAAAGATAACCCATTGCGATTTTAACCGCGGCAACAATAAAATTAATTACTAATATTAAAATCAATAAACGATTAATTTTTTGATACCTATTCATCTTATCACCCTTTTTATCATAAAAAAATAACCTGCTGAACTTTTTTCAGTCCCACAGGTTAGTCCCGTTGCCCCCAGGAGCCCGACCGCGGCAAATAACTTTTGCCCGTCTGATCCGAAATATAACACTCACTTTATTATATTCAAAAGCCTACTTTTTGGTTACTTAAGATACTTCTATATCAGTAGTATAATATTGTACTGTTTTCTTTATTTTTAAAAATAAATCATGATACTCCGAGGCGAAGCTTTCCGGAAGACTAGAGCAAGGAATGACGCGATATATTCGGCTTTCATAATCGCGATAATGATAAAGCAGTTTTGCTTTCGGACTACGAAGAACTATTCCCTTTTCCGATTTTTCGATTTCAATGCTTACTGCCATGCCGATTAAACGATTAATACCAATCTGACCGGAAAGAAAATTTCCTAGTGAATAAATAACCATTGTTTGCCGCCCGGCAGCATTGGTAATAAATTCAATCGGTTGAATAACGTGAGGATGGTGCCCGATTATAAGATCCACCCCTAAATCAGCTAAAACGGCAGCCTGCTGTCTTTGAGCCGCATTGGGATAACTTTGATATTCCTCTCCCCAATGCATCGATACAAGAATAACGTCAACTTTACCCCGAACCGCTTTTATATCAGAAATTGCTTTTTCATCAGCATAAAGATTAGCTAAGTAGCTTTTTCCGCCGGGATAGGGTATACCATTAGTACCGTATGTATAAGCAATAAAAGCAAATCTGATATTGTTTACAACAAACTGCTTTGTATGGCTATTGGTGTCCGTTCTTTCTGCTCCCGAATAAATCACCGGCTGTAATCCCCAATAATTTAAAGCATTAAGCACCCCCGCTTCACCTTTGTCTAGAGTGTGATTGTTGGCAATCGAAATCAAATTAAATCCTAAATCAACCAAGGCATCACCAACTTCAAAAGGAGAATTAAATAGCGGATAGGAAGAAAGCCCCAAATCAACACCGCCAAGAATTGTTTCCTGATTTATAAATTTCAGATCAAAGCCATTAATTATTGGTTTTATTTGCGTATAAATCGGTTTAAAATCAAAACCGTTATCGGATTTTGCCGACAGATAAATAGAGTCATGTATTAAATTATCACCAACGGCAATCAAGGTTACAAGCCTTCCTTTTTGTTCGATAATTTTATATTTTTCTCCAAAATTTAAATTACATCCCATTAACCACAAAAGGCAAATATAAACAATAAATAATATCCGTTTAATTTTTATCACCATTATTATTATTGCTTTTTCTTGTTCTTTTAACCAAAAAACAGGGCAGATAACCCTGTTTATTCGGTACGAAGAGCAATGACCGGATCCCGCTTGGCAGCAATGCGTGACGGAATGAAACCAGCAAGTAAAGTCAATATCATACTGATAATTATTAATGCTATCCCATGAAGCGGATTAAGCTCGGAAATATTGCGAATCTCTACTAAATTAAATAGAATAATGTTAATCGGAATCGAAAGCAAGAGGGTAATGGCAATCCCCATAAACCCGGAACTAAAACCGATAATCAAAGTCTCGGCATTGAATACCCGGGAAATATCCTTCTTTCGGGCACCGATACTGCGTAAAATTCCAATTTCTTTAGTTCGTTCTAAAACAGAAATATATGTGATAATTCCAATCATAATCGAAGACACAAAAAGCGAAATTGCCGTAAAAGCAATTAACACATAACTGATGATATTAATAATTGTGCTAATCGAACTGATAACAACTTCAATAAGATCGGTATAATATACTTTATCAGCTTCGTCGACCTGAGTGAGATTATAAGCATCAAGGTGATTCTTTATTTTTTCTTTTGAATTAATATCAACCGGATAAATATTGATAGTTGAGGGGATGGTTATACCGCCTAATTTTTTAAGGTTTTCATATAATTGCTTTTCAACTGGGTTAATCAGTGTTGCCGTAAATGGTTCTCCGGTGAAGGTATCTATCGTTGGATTCTCTTTCTGCCATCTTACTATTTCCGAATCGTTCGAATTTTCTAGTACAAAATCAGTAAGTTCATTTATATAACCGACGGTACTGGTAATCGAACCGGTTTCAGTTTCATTGTTTAAACGGACAATACCGACGATTTCCAGTTCAAGGCCATTTTCATATATATCATTTGTAATTTTATTTGTATCAAATTTTATTCCGTTATAATAATATAAATCATCATTAAAAATTAAACGATATTTAGTTCCAACAATTTTATTAAATGAAAAAAAATCGGAGGAAATAATATCATATAGTCCCAAGGATAGTAAGGTTATATCCGATATTTGATTATATTTATCGACAACAACAATCAATTCATTTTTATTTTCCGGAAAATGACCGGCAAGAACATCATACTGGCTATGCAAAAAGTCAGGATTATCAATTAATTCTTGCCACAAATTAATCTTAATTTGATTTTCATATCTGATATCTGTTTCTATCTTCGAAAAATAAGTGGTATCGTGCGAACTTCTTTCCTTATAAATATTAAGATTAACACTGCGTAAATAACTGATTCCATTATATAATGACGGATCAATTGTTTTAATCGCATCTTCAATATAATCTTCAGTAATATTATTGGTAATCTTCATATTATTTAACCGCTCACTAATTTTATTAACATAGATAATATCATCTTTAGGATATTTCTTTAGTT
>JALOBF010000149.1 GCA_023228385.1 Bacilli bacterium | reverse complement strand
TATATGGGCATTTCATAGCACTACAACTGTAAAACTCAGGCTTACTATTATTAAAAAAAAGAGAGCATGCTCTCTTTTTTTATAGTTGAGAAACTGAGTATTTGTGATATAATATATGAAGAATTGAAAAAAATGAGGTAATTTTATGAATAAAAAAAGACTAACCATTATCTTACTCGTTTGTTTGTTTCTTATAATAATTTTTATTATAAGTGCATTCATTATTAATTTAACCAGCAAAGCCAAATTATACAAATGTTATTATTATCAAGAAAATTATAACGATCAAAACATAAACATTATTGATAAATATCAATATTTTAATCTTGAATTAAAAAAGGACAAGACATTCACATTAAAATATGCTGTTAAAGGAAGTTCTGATAAAACAAAAATTGGCGGGGTCTTTTCCGATAAAAATAACATAATTACATTAATTTTTGTAGAAAGACCGATTGAATTTATTTTATTTGAATCGTTGGAATTTGTGCGGGTAGGGAATGAATTATATTGTCATCAATCAGTAACAATCGATGATTCGACCATTACAATTACATTGAAATTTAAAAAAGCAATTTTTTAAAATAGAATCGGGTTCCCCGATTTTTTATTTCGCATAAACAAAATTTTTAAGTTACAATAATTTTTTCCGCAAAACATTTACGATTAAGGTTACTAAGTCTCATTTTATAAAATTAAAAACACCAAATACAATAAATACATTTAAAAAAGTCCACCAACCCTGCTTATAAATAATCGGTACATTTCCAAAATAATGCCGAAAAAACAATCAACAATATCACAAGAGTAATAAAATCTCCTAAAAACATTATCGTAAATGACTTATGTTTAAAAGATAATTTAATAGTTTTATTCAAAAGCTTATAAACTATATTTGCTTTTATTGCTTAATGAAAGCAATATATTTTAGATCATAAAGTTTTCGCCAAAACAAATTAACAACTAAAGTTACTAAACCCCATTTAACTAAATTAAAAGTTCCAAAAACCTTTAATATTACCTTAAACGATAAATCAGCTTCTATAATATACGGGACATTAATATAATAATTAAAAAACACCATAAATAACGTAGCAAAAAGAGTACCGATTATTGTTGCCGTTGCCAACTTTTTTGCGCTTGGATATTCGCTTTCTTGCAATTTAGAAAAAATAATACCGACCGGAATAATATAACTGGTACAAGAAATAAAGTTAATTATCTGATCGTACCCATAAAAAAGTTGACTTGCGGGCACAGGAAAAATGAGCAGTACAACATTCATTAAAAAGCAAACCGTAATTGCGCTGCGAAAACCAAACCACAATAATACCAAAATATATATTAAACCATTAAATTCTAAACGCAACATTTCAAAGCCAGGAATTATCGGAAAACCGAAAAAACTTAAAACTACCGCTAAGCCTGTCATTAATCCTAATATTGCAATTTTAGAGGTGTTTACTTGACTTGTTTTATCCTTACTGCTTTTAATAAAAAGGAGGGTCAATAAAACATAGATAATAAGAAGAATCGAATTAATAATAATTATCAGAACAATACTTTTTTTTATACTGTTTAAATAATAGGTAACACCGATAAGAATTAATAAGATCAAAGCACTAGTTGAAATAATACTTTTGACACTTCGATTTTTATTTTTCTGTGCTAACGAAAGAAAAATAAGCCAACCGATAATCAGAACGAGAAAAGTCAAGGAAACAATAACGGCTTCTCTATTGGCGACAATCACATCCCAAAAACGCTTTAAAAAATTTGCTAAAAACATAAAAACCTCCGCGAATTATATTTCATGCTTTTTTATTAGGAAATATAAAAAAGCTCATGAAAAACTTCACGAGCTAAAAAAGCCATACATATGGTTTCTTCTCTCATCTAGACTTTAACTATCGGTTTCGGAGTTACACCGAATCATGCCATAGGCTTGCGGACTATACCGCCGGTCGGGAATTTCACCCTGCCCTGAAGAATTTCATCATTTATATTATATATTTTTTTTTTGGTACTGTCAATCATTGAAATCGTTTTATTTAGAAAATAATACTCTTTCTTGTTTAAAAAGACGAATCAGCAAAATAACTAATAGCGATATATAAATAATCATTGAACCTATAATTAACAAATATGATAACAAATTAATATCAGCGGATAAAACGCCTTTTATGCCAAGAATACAATTATAAACGGGAATGATATATAACCAAAGCGTTTCTGCTTTATTCTGTGAAAACATTGTTAACATCGGTAGCAATAAAACTATCATATATATCGGCATGGCGTACATCGTAGCTTCTTTAACTGTTTTAGCAATTGTACTAGTAACTAATAGGATAGCTGAAGCAAAAACTGATAATATAATAATTATACCGAAAAGACTTAAATAATCAATAATATTATAAGATATACCAGCCCCCTCAACATCAATAAGCGATTTCATAAACGGAAGAGCCGCAATAATACCAATAAAAGATGAACCCGCATAACAAATATTAATAATCGTTGTTGAAACTATTTTACCAAGAATAATTTCATCGCGTTTAAGCGGTGCCATTAATAAAGTGGCAAGGGTTCCCCTTTCTTTTTCTCCGGCAATCGCATCAGAGCCTATCGACATCGCACCGGCAAAAACAAAAGTCACAAGCAAAACCGGTAATAACATAGCCAAAAAGGTCCCGGCTGCTTTTTTCTCATCAAACAATTCTTCCGGACTAATAATAAAAATATTGGGATCAATATCCAGTGAAGCTAAAAGGTTTGCTTTTTGTATTTCAATCAAATTATATAATTTACTATAAGCAGTAAATGAATTGTTTTCAGTTGAGTTATAATAAACTTTCACATTAGGAACTTCGCTTTTTCCGGAAATTAATTCATCGAAGTTCTCATCATAAACTACTATTGCATCGACGGTGCCTTCTTTAATTTCTTCCTGCAGTTCGGAAAGATTGTCCAAAGAACTTTCAATAAATTCAATTTTTAGCTCTGAAGCCGATTCCGTAGCAAATGATAAAGATTCCGGAGCATTAATTAAATGAACAATACTGATATGTTCTTCGGTTTTATTAATTTCAGTACTTACTAAATTGCCAATAATAGAGTAAATAACAAACAAAATCAAACCGGGAAGAATAATTGTTGAAAAGATAGTTCTTGGAAATTTGAATATTTTATCCAATTCTTTTCTTACTATTTTAAATATGTTCTTCATAATACACCTCGCTGTAAAGGTCAAAAAAGATTTTTTCAATATCGGCGCCGGGCTGGCCTTCTAAGATATTGCTAACTTTGTCACATAATACTAATCTACCTTCAATAATAATACCGACTCGGTCACAAATTTTTTCGACAAGATTCATAATATGCGTGCTAATAATAATGGTTTTTCCTTCATTCTTCAAATCTATCAAATAATCGGTTACAGTTTTTGCAGTTAAAACATCCAGACCGTTTGTAGGTTCATCAAAAATAATTATATCGGGGTTATGGACCAAAGAGATGACAATTGAAACTTTTTGTTTCATGCCTGAAGATAATTCACCTATCTTTACTTCCGAAAACTTATCTATACCAAATTTTTGAAACAACTCTTGTTTTCTGGCATCCCTTGTTTTTTCATT
>JALOBF010000148.1 GCA_023228385.1 Bacilli bacterium | reverse complement strand
TCCAATAAAAAACAGAATCAATGTCATATATCTCCCTCCTTTCAATCTATATATAGTATACCATATTTTGAGATGAAAATGTTATGAAAGGATTTTCATGAAAATACTTTCATTTTCCATAATATTTGCCAATCGGTTCATACTAGTAATTAGGGTGGATATCGGTGTTTTCGTTACGATTTAATGCTATAATGAAAATAGCTCTCAGTGTATTAAATATTGTAATTCCGATTATTGTCGGTCCATATATAATACGCATTCTAAACAAGGAATCTTATGATACCTTTACAAAAGCAACGGTAGAATTACAGCTTTTTATCTCGTTGGCAACCTTAGGCGTTTATACTTATGGAATTCGAACAATAAGTAAAATCAGACGGGAAAAAGATAAAATCCGAACCGTATATACGGAGCTTTTTTTGTTGGGTTTAATTTTTAATATTTTCTTTCTATTATTATATCTTTTTTACATCCGTTACATTAATAATCACACCGGTGAGTTAATATATTTAATTTTGATGTTACAATTTATCGGCAGTGCGCTTAATGTTGAATGGTTGAATGAAGCGATGGAAGACTATCGTTTTATTGTGATTAAATCGGTGATTGTAAAGACACTATATGTTGCTTCAATTTTTAATTTTGTTCGAAGCGATAATCTTATTGCTTATGGTTTAATTGTTTCTGTTGCCTATATTTTAGAAAATCTCTTAAGTTTTATTTATATCACTAAGAAAAATAAAATAACATTGCGGCACCTCGTTTTAAGAAAACATTTAAAGCCATTATTATTAATCTTTTTGATAACGAATATCTCGCTTCTTTATGCTCAAAGCGATAAAATGATGCTTGGGCTGATGATAAGCGATCATGCGGTGGCGGTTTATACCATCCCGCATTATATAACGACATCCGTTTATAATGTGGTTATTTCAATTATTGTGGTTTCGATTGCTCGGCTTTGTAGTCTTCTAAATAAGGATTCTGACGAAGAGTATTTAACTTTACACAACGAATTGGTCCGTTCTTTTTATATGGTTTTTATCCCCATTCTTATTTTCATCTTTGTTGGGGCATCCGATATAATTGCGCTTTATGCGGCCGGAAAATATAATGAAAGCATTATGCCGCTAAAAATTTTTGTTTGGGCTGTTTTCTTTAATTCGATGGTTTATATAGAAAGAGAAGGAGTGCTGTATCTTTTTGAAAAAGAAAAAGCGATTATTATATGTAATCTAATCGGCGGTTTGTTTAATTTTGGATCTAATGTTGTTTTATACTTTTTGGGTCTGTTTAATCCGACCAATGCCGTTATAAGTCTGGGCATTTCTTTTTTTATGGTTGCGGTTATCATGCGAATTTATATTTGCAAAATCAATAAAAGAATCGAAATCGTAACATTGCGCTCCGCGGCGTATTTATTGTTTTCGTTGCCGCTTTTTTTACTTGATTATCTTATTGCTTTGTTTGTATCCGGCCCGCTCCTGCGCCTTCTGCTGCTCGGTGTCCTTGGTGTACCTTTGTATATCTTATTGCTAGTTGTAAGCAAAGATAAAATATTTATTAATAACATGAAAACCTCGGCTAATAAATTGAAGGAACTTAAAATTAAAGTATAAGTTACTGACTGTCCTCATATAATGGACTAGGAGGATAACTTAAATGAATAGAATAAATTTCAAAAGTTTGGCTTTTCATCTTTTGGTACCCCTGATGCTGTTTTTTATTATCATGATGTTAATGCCGGACTATCGTGATTATTATCGGGGATTGGTGAAACCGGCGCCGCCGATGCCACAAGTCGCTTTTATTGCCGTTTGGAGTTTAATGTATCTTTTAATCGGTTTAAGTGCCTATCTTGCTGAGCTGAGTATTATCGGCTCGGAAATGACTAAATCCGATGTTTTTAAATATTATTTTTGGCAGCTCCTCGTCAATTTGTTTTGGTTTCCGGTAACGTTCGGTTTAAGATGGCTCCTTGTCGGTTTTTTATGGACACTTGTATTACTCGTATTGGCTTATGCAACTTATCGTCGATTAGCAAAAGTCAATAAAATTAGCGGTTATCTTTTCATTCCTTATTTGATATGGATTTTGTTTTTAGCATATTATACTTTTGGATTATGGGGATTAAATTCGGGAGTGCTATAATGTTTGAATTAATTAATGCTAATCGCTCTTCACTGCTTGCGCAGTGTTTTTTTATATCGGGTAGTGTAAAATATTCTTGTATTGATATTGACATTATGATACAATATCAAAAGGAGATCATTCATGATTAAAAACGAATATTTAAGAAAATTATATGCAGAATGTGCCGTTAAAAATCAAGACGAACCTGAGTTTTTACAAGCCGTAAATTTGTTTCTTAAATCGGTTGATTCCGTTGTTGACCATCTTCCGTCGCTTCTTGAATCCGGTGTTTTACCAAGACTGTTGGAACCGGAAAGAGTTATTATTTTCCGGGTTCCTTGGGTTGATGATGGCGGCCGGGTTCAGGTTAACCGGGGTTATCGTATTCAATATAATAGTGCAATCGGTCCATATAAGGGCGGCTTGCGTTTTGATTCATCGGTCAATTTATCAATCATGAAGTTTTTAAGTTTCGAACAAACCTTTAAAAACGCACTGACCGGCTTGCCGCTTGGGGGCGGAAAGGGCGGCGCCGATTTTTCTCCGGCGGGAAAAAGCGACGGCGAAATAATGCGTTTTTGTCAGAGTTTTATCAGCGAACTATACCGTTATATCGGTCCCGGTATTGATGTTCCTGCCGGCGACTTGGGTGTGGGAGCCCGGGAAATTGGTTATATGTTCGGTTATTATAAAAAAATCGTTAACCGTTTTGAAGGGGCCTTTACCGGAAAAGGCATCAGTTACGGGGGAAGCTTCGCCCGGCCGGAAGCGACCGGTTACGGTTTATGTTATTTTACCGAGGAAATGCTGAATCGATATTGCAATGAAAGTTTGAGCGGAAAACGCGTTATTGTTTCCGGAAGCGGTCAAGTCGGCTCCAATGCCGCCGTTAAAGCGGCGAGACTCGGGGCTAAGGTTGTTGCCATGAGCGATATCGATGGGGTTATTTATCATCCGAACGGCCTGGAGACCGAACTGGTGCATAAAATTAAAACCAACCGCGAATCCATCACCTTATATTGCCCCCATAATCCGGCCGTTCAATATTTTGCACCGCCGGCTCAATTGTGGCGGATTCCCTGTGATGTTGCTTTTCCTTGCGCCACCCAAAATGAAATCGATTTGGCTGCCGCTAAAGATTTAGTTAAAGGCGGCGTAAAAGTTGTTTGTGAAGGGGCCAATATGCCGACAACCCCGGAAGCGATAGATTATTTAATCGATAATAATATATTGTTCGGCCCGGCGAAGGCGGCCAATGCCGGCGGAGTCGCGGTCAGCGGTTTGGAAATGACACAAAACGTTAGCGCTTATCCCTGGACCTTTAATGAAGTTGACGAAAAATTAAAATTGATTATGAAAAATATTTTCAAAAAAATCGATGAAACGGCTAAGCGTTTCAATAAACCGGAAAACTTAGTTTTCAGTGCCAATATTACCGGTTTTCTTAAAATCTATGAAGCGATGGCCGCTCAAGGCGTGGTTTAAATAAAAATATATAAGCGAGGTAAA
>JALOBF010000147.1 GCA_023228385.1 Bacilli bacterium | reverse complement strand
CTATCTGACCGCTCCAAATCGCCGTATTTTTTATTGCAGAAGTCTTTAATTCGATTAACGGTTTCTTCGCTTAAAGTATGCTCAATTTTACAGCAATCCGTTTCGGCGACCTCTTTGCTGACACCAAGCAGCCGTAAAAACCGATATATTAATTGATGACGGGCATAGACTTTTTCTGCTGCCATCCGGCCTTTATCGGTAAGATTTATATCGGAGTAAGCGTCCTTTTCAATCAGGCCGTTATCTTTTAAAACATTCATTGCTTTATTAACGCCCGGTCTCGATACCTTAAGCATTTTGGCGACTTCCACCGATTTAATTTTTTCCCCCTGTTTTTCTAAGATTAAAATTGCTTCGAGATAATCTTCATTCGAAGGTGTCAGTTTTTTATTATTGTTTTTCATACTACAATTATAACATTTATTAATACAAAATTGCAAGATATGCATTGAAACAGATTGCTTCAATCTGTATTAAAATAAAATATATTGGTTAATTTTCGAATTATCGCATCAAGCACCGGATAAACTTTACCAGATTAATGTTTTTCAGCGAATTAAACCTAAAAAAGTAAAATAAGTTTATTTTTTTGCTTGACTTCCCTAATTAACGTGATATAATGTTAACGGAGGTTAACAATTATGCAAAAAAGAAATAGATATAGAGGGAAGCGTGCTTTCCGCGGAAATTGCCGTTTGCTTGGTTCGCTCGTACCGTTAAGTTCGCTTGCAATCGGTGAAAAAGGGCGAGTTATTAAGATTTGCGGTCAACGTTCTCAGTTGCGCCGCCGGATGATGGATATGGGAATTACGGTCGGAACAATAATTGAGATAAAACGAACCGCCCCGGTGGGAGATCCGGTGGATTTGTTGGTTCGTGATTATCGGCTTTGTCTGCGTCGGGCTGATTTAGATAGAATTTTAGTCGAGGTGGTATCATGAAAATAGCTTTGGTCGGTAATCAAAATTCTGGTAAAACAACACTTTTTAACTTGCTTACCGGCATGAATCAAAAAATAGGAAATTGGCCCGGCGTTACGCTCGAACGAAAAGAAGGGATTATAAAAAAGACCGATTTTCAGTTAATCGATTTGCCGGGAATATATTCATTAAGTCCATACACGATGGAAGAAGCGATTTCTTGTGATTATCTGCTCAAAGAAAAGCCCGACCTTATTATAAATGTAATTGATGTTAATACTATCGAACGCTCATTTTATCTGACAACGCAATTGTTGGATCTTGATTTTCCGATGATAATCGCTCTTAATATGACTGATATATTAACGAAAAAGGGGGGGCGGGTTGATGTCAATAAACTGGAGCAGTTACTGAAAGTAGATGTTGTTTCCGTCTCGGCTGTTTATGGCTTTGGGATTAAAGAATTAATTGATAAAATCAAAAATATAAAAGTGCGTAAATCGATTCCAACTTTTTCTTCATCATTGGAATCGAAAATCAATATGATAAGCCCCATGCTTGAGGGTGAAAACCGCCGCTTTATCGCCATTAAATTATTGGAAAAAGACCCTCGTTTTATCAATTATCGCAGTTCGGAGATCGAAGAATATCTTGCTTCTTCCGGAGAAGATGATTTTGAAGAAGTAATAGCCAGCGAGCGATATCGTTTTACGGAAATAATCAAAACCGCGGTTATAACTCTTCCCCCATATAAAATGACGCTTACCGATAAGATTGATCGCATTTTATTAAATAAGTATTTTGCCTATCCGATATTTATTGTTATTATGTTTTTAGTATATTATATAGCGGTTGGATTAACCGGAAATCTTCTCGGTGATATTTTAGAGAATGCTCTGGCCGGTCTTAATTCTACAATTGAAGCGGCATTGCTCCGGGCCGGTGTTTCCGGTTGGCTTACTAGTTTAATAGTTAATGGAATTTTAACCGGTATTTTTGCCGTTTTGGGCTTTCTTCCGCAAATAGCCGTTTTGTTTTTTTTCATTGCCATTCTAGAAACAACCGGTTATTTATCGAGAATATCCTTTCTTCTCGATAAATTTTTCAATCGGCTGGGGTTGAGCGGCCGAAGTTTAATTCCCTTTATCGTGGGCTCGGGCTGCAGCGTTCCCGGAATTATGGCGGCGCGGACAATTGAAAATGAAGCGGAAAGAAAGGCGGCGATTATTCTTACGCCGTTTATTCCCTGCAATGCAAAATTACCGATTATTGCTTTGTTTGCCGGTTTCTTTTTTGAAAAAAATCGGGGATTGATTTCTGCTTCGCTTTATTTTCTTTCGATTTTAATTATTGTTATTTCCGCTTCAATTTTCAAAAGATTTAATCAGGCGAATAAGACATCGTATATAAGTGAAATGCCGCCCTATTATTTACCGAATTTTAAGTATGTTTTTCGTAGTGTCGGCGAAAAGATATTTTCTTTTGTTAAAAGAGCCGGTTCGGTTATTTTGGTTGGTTCGGTAGTGATTTGGCTTTTACTGTCGTTTTCTTTAAGGCTTGAATATGGTGTAGCCATTGAAAACAGTATTCTCGCCGCTTTCGGTAATTCTGTTGCCTGGTTTTTTTATCCCATAATCGGCAAATGGAGTTGGGCGGCCGGGGTTACGGCGATTCAAGGTTTAGTTGCCAAAGAGCAGGTTGTTTCTTCGTTTAGTATTATTGCCGGCTTTTCCGGCGATGGCGCATCGGCTTTCGATGTGTTTACCGCCCCGGCATTTGCTTTTTTCACTCGGGCTTCTGCATATGCTTTTATGGCTTTTAATCTATTCAGTATTCCTTGTATCGGAGCAATCGGTGCCATGCGTAAAGAGCTGGGTAGCACTAAGCTTGTTTTAAAAGCCGCCTTGTATCAGACGGTGATTGCTTGGATGACATCATCCTTACTTTTTGCGGTTTTATCGGGATTTTGGGGACTATTATGAGTAGAATTGATATTTTATTAGTTTTCTTAATTATTATATTTTTAATTTATGCGATAAGGTATCTGTATTCGATTCGGAAAAAACCATGTTTTGGATGTACAAAATGTCGTCAGCTTATTAAAGACATTAGGCGTTATAAACAAAAATAAAAGAAACGGCAATTTAGCCGTTTTTATTATATTGACTTTATTTGATTTTACTATATAATAATATCGTTATATATTTGTCAGGATAAAAGACTATATTAAAAGATATGTTTAAATTATATTTATAAATTTCTTTTTTATGCTTAAAATAAGACTATAACGGCCTTACTTAATTTGCTAATAGATAAAATACATTTAAATGTCATTAAAAATAAAAAAAATAGCACTTACCTATTGACATTGCTAATATATATGGTATAATAATATTAGCACTCAGGGTCAGCGAGTGCTAAAAAGAAAAAGGAGGTCTGTTAATGTTTAACTTAATGATCAGAAAAAACAAAAAACGCGATTTAGGTTTGTTTGATGATCCTTTCTTTAGTGATTTCTTCGATACGCCGTTATTATTCGACGATCGTCGAGTTATGAGAACGGACTTAAGGGAAGAGGATAACCGTTATTTACTTGATATCGAGCTTCCCGGTTTGAATAAACAAGATATTAAACTAAGCCTGGAAGATGGCTATCTGACGGTTGATGTTGTAAAAGAAGAAAGTAAAGAGCAAAAGGACGATAAAGGCAATTATGTTCGTCGCGAACGTCATTACGGCAATTGCTCACGTACTTTCTAT
>JALOBF010000146.1 GCA_023228385.1 Bacilli bacterium | reverse complement strand
CATAACCGTTAAAAGCACCGATGATATATGTTAATACAAAAACGGTCACCAGATAAATCACGGGAATACGCCAATTGATTACTTTCCGGATTAAAAGATAAGCGAGTGAAATAAGGCAAAGCAAGGCACTGGTTTCCGCCAATGCTCCCGGCGTTAAGCCGAGAAAGATTTTCCAAAGCGGATATTGGCTTAACGCGGCGGGCACGCCCCCGCTATAATCCGACCCCAAGGTCGCCATCGGCGTCGCGCCGGCAACGATTTCGGAAGGATTAAGATAATTACCGACAATTAGTGTCGTAAACGCCGTGGTTACAAAGAGATAGCCGACTAAAGCCGGATTAAAAATATTGTTTCCGAAGCCGCCGAAAAGGAGTTTACCGATAAGAGTTGCAAACAGGCAACCGAGAATCAAAACCCAAAGCGGGGTTTTATAAGGTAAAATCAGCGCCAACAGGAGCCCGGGAATCAGGGCAAAACTTGTTTTCATTCGTTGTTTGATTGCCTTCTCCCGCCGGAGAAAACGGTAATAACAAAACTCAACCAAGTAAGAGGTAAAGCCGCCGATAAAGACCAAGATTAACGGCCGCAATAAATTCCAGACTGATGTTGTGTCCCGGGAAATAAACGGTAAGAGTCCGTTTTTAAACCAGGCAAAAACAATCAAGGGTAAAAGGGCAATAACGAAATCTTTCATTATTACATTGGTACCGTATTCCTTATTATCGGCCTTACGGATATATGGGGCTTTATCTAAAACAAAATTACGTTTACTCATATTTATTACCTACTTCCCAATACTTTCTTCTTTGCTTTGGCCACATGATCGGTCAGTTCGATCCGGGACGGACAAAGATACGAACATAATCCGCATTCCATACACAATTCCGGTTTATAGGTTTTTAACAATTCGATATCATTGCTTGCCAAGGCTTCCTTAATTTGAATCGGCGCCAAAAAGACCGGACATACTTCATTGCATTTGCCGCAGCCCATACATTCGGGATTAATTTTCCGAACTTCTTTCGGCATAACGATTACGCTTGATAAACAGCGGTTAACCACCAAGGTATCGAATTTAAGGGCAACTCCGGTCATCGGACCGCCGGCGATAAAATAAGTGTCTTCCAAATCATCGCTATAACCGCCGATTGCCTCGATAATATCGTTTATTTTCGTACCGACTTTTGTATAGACATTAATCGGGTCTTTAATGCCTTTCCCGGTTATCGTTACCATTTTTTCCATAAGCGGCATATTGTCTTCAACCGCATGACAAACGGCAATCGCCGTTCCCGAATTATTAACGACAGCCCCGGCTTCAGCCGGCAAGCCTTTATAGGTTTTACCGGTAATATGCTGCACCAAATATTTTTCCCATCCGGCCGGATAAACATCCTTTACCGGATAAATCGTCATTTTATCGGTTAAGCGCAACTGAATTTTTTCAATTAATTCCCTTTTATATTCCTTAATCGCAATAACAATCCGGTTGGCGCGCGCCGCCCGACGGATATATTCGGCCCCGCGCAGCATCTCATCAAGATGTTTTTTAATTAAAACATAATCGGCGGTAATATAGGGTTCACACTCGACGGCATTAATAATAATAACATCGATCGGTGTCTTCGTCTTATATTTTACATAAGCGGGAAAACCGCTGCCGCCCAAACCAACGACGCCGCACTCCCGGACAATATTGATGATATCCTCACGCGATAACGCTTCAACATTATTCGGTTTAATCGTTTCGGCTTTTGTTTCCTGAAAATCATTTTTAATTTGAATGCAGGGAACCATTCTTCCCGATGCATGCCACATTCTTTGCGTCACTGCGACTACCTCACCGCTGATTGAAGCATGAAGCGGTATCGAAAAACGATCGGTTCGTTCGGCAATAACCTGTCCGACTTTAACCCGATCCCCGACCTTCACCTTTGCTTCGCACGGTGTTCCTTGTTCGATTAAAGGAATATAAACATCTTCCGGTTTCAGATATATAAACGGAGGTTTGTTTTGTGATAATTCTTTATGACCCCGGTGTTCCGGCAGATGCGTTCCCTTACTCTTTATAAAAAACACGATGGTCCTCCTTATATTTATTATTCATTTCCAACATTGGTTATTATATCATAATAACCGCTTTTTGTGAATACCTTTTTCGCAATAACCCCGAACGTACTAAAATATGAAAAAAGAATTGATAAAATCAATTCTGTAACTAATTCATCTTATTGATTATTTTTCCGGCCCGGCTGCGATATCCGAGGTAATAATCATAATAGCGGTCGATAAATTCCATAACGGTTTTTCGGTCCGGCAATTTGGTAAGGACTTCCGGAGTTATATCCGGTAATTTGGTAAGATATAAGAATTTAGCAATGGCAACAAGCTCGGCCGGAACAAAATAGTCACCGGTAGTGTGACAGGCGTCACATTTCATACCGCCCGCGGTAAAATCAAAACCGACAAGCCGGCCGCGCGTACCGCAGGATACGCAACTGGTAAAAACGGGGCCGACCCCGAGCAGATAGAGCGCTTTTAACTTAAATATTACCAAATAATAATCCGTTTGGGTGCCGACGTTTATTAACCGGAGAATATCATCACAAAAATGATAAAAAGTCGCACTGTCTTCGATATGAACGCCCAATTGATCGGTAAGTTCAATCATCAATAAAGCGTCATTAAGTTTCGAAAAATCGATTTTTATCTGACTGTAATTATCAACGATCTTTCCCGCGGTTAAAATTTTAAGCGTTTGTTCGTATTTTGCGACATAACCGAATTCGATTTTCGTCAGCTCTTGCGCATAAGCAAAAGTTTTGCTTTTTTGGTTTAGAGCGCCGCGTACCAGTAATGCATCAATCCCATCCGGGGTAAGAACGGTAATTATTTTATGATTTTCCTGATACTTCACCGCCTTTAGAATTATTCCTTGTTTTAAATCCATTTTTTTCTCCTGGCGCAATTTCCTTGGAAACTTCCAATTGTTGTTTTTTCTTGTAGTCCAGGTAATCCTTGACATTTCCCGTTTTGATGAATTTTTGCATATCTCGCTTAATCATATATTTTCCTCCTATGATTATAATTGCAAAAATTATCAAAGTTATACATAAAATAAATTAATTTTCCAAAAAGTAACCCAAGCGGCGCAACTCTCTTGTTTTATTGCGCCAATCGGTTTCGACTTTTACCCAGAGGTCCAAGAATATTTTTTGTCCGAATAACATGACGATTTCCCGCCGGGCCAATGTGCCGATTTCTTTAAGCATTTGACCGCCGGACCCGATAATGATTTTTTTCTGAGAACTGCGTTCAACATAAATCGTCGCTCTGACATCAATTAAATGCGGATTATCTTCCGCCGGCTTAATTTCTTCAGTCGCGACCGCGAGCGAATGCGGCACTTCTTCCCGGGTTAATAACAGGGCTTTCTCCCGGATAATCTCGGCAATAATGAATGATTCCGGACTGGCGGAATACTCTTCACCGGGGTAGTATTTCGGACCGGGCTCCATCCGGGCCGAAACTTCGCCTAAAAGCTTATCCATATTATCGCCCTGAAGGGCACTGACATAATAAACGGCGGCAAAATTATATGCCGCGGTATATTTGATGACATTCTCCAACAGGCGGTTTTTATTTTTAATTAAATCAATTTTATTGACGGTTAATATTACCGGTACGGCAGTTTTTTTTAACCGTTCGATTACATATGCTTCACCGGT
>JALOBF010000145.1 GCA_023228385.1 Bacilli bacterium | reverse complement strand
AAGAATAGTAATATGAGTCGGAAAAGCATGAGCATAAGCTTCCTCTTCAACAATCAATGAATTCAATTGACTATAATTATTGATGCCGGCGGATCTTAATTCTTTAAGCATCCGCATAAACACTTCAGCCGTTGTTTTCGCATCAAAAATCGCCCGATGATGCTGCGTCAGTTCAACATCAAAATACTTGGCAACCGATTTTAGATTGAAAGTTTTCAGTTTTGAACCATACCTAACCTTCGCCAACTGTAATGTGTCGATGCTGGGATATTCATCAATAAATAAATTATAATCACGTAAATTTTTATAAAGATAAGAATTATCAAAAATAGCATTGTGAGCAACCAAAATCGCTCCCTCAATAAAATTTTTAAACAATCCGATCACCCCGTCTATCGCCGGGGCCATACGTACATCATCTTCCGTAATTGAAGTGATTTCCGTTATCTCAAGCGGAATCGATCGCTTCGGTTTCACATAAGTCGAAAACTCATCGATGATTTCGCCGTTATAAATTTTTACGGCGGCAATTTCAATAATTTCATTATAGTTACTGGATAAGCCGGTAGTTTCCAAATCATAAACAACATAGACGGTATCATCAAGATTAATATCGTGATCGGTTAAGGCGATACGAAATTTGTTCTCGTCGACCATAACTCCTTCTAACCCAAATATCGGCTTTAAATCGGTATTCTGGGTTAAAGTATCCAAATCGGGTAATGCCTGAATATTGTAGTGATCACAAACAGCCAGGGCCCGGTGTTGAAATTCCAAAGCGGTATTTACATAATCGGCGATATCCATCACGCCGTCCTGAGTCGACATCTTCGTATGGGCATGAAGTTCAACCCGCCGCCTGGGGGCAAGATCAACCCGGCGTTTAACTTCGCTTTTACCCAAACCGAGCATTTCGCGGATTTTTAATGTAACATCGCCGGCATAACGATCATACTCCAAATATCCGAAAACCCGAACCCGGTGGCCTTTAAAACCATGATTCATGTAAAAGTTTTCATCCTGAGAACTATTAACATTAAGAAAGGTTTTGATTATTAAAGAGTCATTCTCATCAAAAAGGAGAGCTTCATAAATTTTATATCCCCCTCTTACTTCCCTAATTGAAGCATCAAGGATATCCCCTTCAACAACGAACTTTGGATTTCCATATTTTTGTGTATATTCTATAATTTGCACTTCGGAAGCCGGGACATCTTTAAGCCGGGTAACTGCAGCGTTAATCTCGGAATTAATCTTTCTTTTTCGATAAACCTTTTCTTTTTCCACCGTGCTTTCCGTTGAGAATTTTTCATACATTTTTTGTTCGGCCATTATTTCTTCGGTAGTTTTAATCATTTTACTCGCAATCATTTCCGTTATCGGCACTTCAAATTTACTTACGGAAATAATTATTTCAATATTATCTAAATTATAACGAGAAAAACCCTCAATAATGCGCGGGGTAAACCGATTAACCATTTCCGCTTCGCTTTCGGTGGCAACATAAATTATCACTTTTTGGTCTTCAAAAACGGTATTAAAACTCTTAACGGCCTCATAGCGGGGACGCTGGACACAACATTCCGCCAAAATATGATTATAATAGTTTTTAAGCAACGAATTGCTCATGCTTTTATCTGAAAAAGTGTAAAAAACGTATACCGCCCGTAATTCATCAGTCTTTAACTTTTCTACAATCGCTCTTTCCAGTTGTTTTAATTCCTTAACCCCGATAACCGTTGCAAATGAAAGATAGATATTCCAAATCATTTCAGTTTCCAGAATTTCTACCCATTCAAGCTGTCCGCCGGAATAGACTTTATCGTCCAAATCAAGCGTTTGTAATAATTCATTAAATTTTATACGTTTTTTACTCACACTAATCAACCTCGATTATTATTTTAACATAAAATGCGACATTAATCTACACCAGATTATGATAAACGATTTTCCCGCCAACCATCGTCATTACGACTTGAGTATCCAGTAATTTATCAATCGGAAGGGAAAAGATATCATCTCTAAGAACCGTGATATCGGCGTAATAGCTCTTTTTTATTTTCCCCTTAATGTTTTCTTCGCCGGTAATCATGGCTCCGCCTAGAGTATAAGCCAAAACCGCTTCCTCCACGGTCATCTTTTCCGCCGAATTTAAGAATTTTGTTTTTTTATGATTGCTTCTGTTTACCGCACAATAAATTCCAAACAAGGGATTACAACTTTCAACCGGACAATCGCTGCCGAAAGCAGTGATTGTATTATCATATAAAGTTTTAAACGCATAACTGGTTTCAATTAAAGAAAGCGCTATTCGGTTTTCGATAAATTCCACATCGGTATTAATAAAAGCCGGTTGAACAAGGGCACATACCCGTTTTTTACTGAAATCATCAAGCAGCTTTCGATCGGTTATTTGAGCATGAACAATCCCGCTTCGCAGCAGGATAGATTCCTTGTTCTCACCCAGCACTCTTAAAGCTAATTCGACTCCGGCATCCCCGATAGCATGGATTAAAGTCGGTAAACGATATCGGCTTGCTAAATCTATAATATTCCTTAATTTATCTTCGGAGATTGTCAATAAACCGCGATGATTTTCATTACAATAGTTTTGTTTTAAATAAGCGGTTTTCGCCCCCAGCGAGCCGTCAACAAAAACTTTTACAGCACCGAGCCGCAAATAAGGATTAGCCTTCGGAAAAACGGCACTTAATTCAATGAGTTCTTTTTCGCTGGCAACGGTCGCCTGTTGACTGACCCGCACGCCCAATTCCCCAGCATTATACAGTTCGGAATATGCCCTGATAACCGATTGAGTATCCGTATCGTTAATATCGTTGGATCCAATTGACGTAATACCAAAACGGTGTAAATCTTCGATTGCCGCACGAAGTAAACCTTTAATATTATTTCCTGAATTATTTTTGATTAAGGGATTTAATAAAGCAAGGGCCCCCTCCCGCAACATTCCGGTCGGATGTCCGAAAGAATCGCCGTCAATTACTCCATCGGGCACTTTAAAAACCGAATGTATTCCGGCCTGATGCAAAGCTATACTATTACAACAAGCGATATGACCGCAAATGCGATAAAGGATAACGGGAACCGTTGGTGAAATTAAATCTAAATCAAAGCGGGAAAGTTCGTGCGGTTCGGTGAAATTAACCTCGTTATAACCGACTCCAATAATCAATCCGTGATTCGCTTGGGCATATTTCCGTCCCATGGTAATAATGTCTTCAACCCTTCGGGCTTGATGAAGTGCTAAATAAGTCTTTTCTTTCGCATAAGACAAAAGATGGATATGCGAATCATTAAAGCCGGGCAAAACAAGGCGGCCTTCTAAATTGATTTTTTCCGCTTCCGGATAATCCGGAAGCAGCTCTTCACCGCCGACCGCAATAATATACTCGCCGGCAACAACCAATGCGGATTGAAATCCCTGGCTGCTGAATACTTTTCCGTTATAAAACAAAATCATTTTTTTTCTCCGTTCTTCGCTATTATATCATATTTTTAGTTTTTTTGATAACATTACCCGCATTAAAAAGTAGGAAAACTAATTACTCCGTTTCCTCTTTATCAAACCAATCAAACCAAGAAAAACTATCACCTTCGAGAACCTTTGCTTTTCGGTTAATACTTTATGTATCCACATTCTCCGGTCATAATTAGCAAGGTGACCAAAGCCCGGTAAAACTTCAGTCAATACAACTACCGGGCGCACAAAAAA
>JALOBF010000009.1 GCA_023228385.1 Bacilli bacterium | reverse complement strand
GGAAGGATAATGTCCTTCAATTTTTAAATAGTCCTTCGGAGACTTATCGCCGTGTCGCCAATGCGATATTGATTGTTGCTCCCGATATTTATGTTAATGCCGCCTATTCCGATATTACCGCATCGGGTCTTAGATTGGATTATCATATTATTCCCGGTCGTTTGGTAACGGTTGAGGCTGTCCGCCTTTTGGTTGACGGTGATGATTATCAGAGTAGCTCATCACCGGCTGTACTTAACTTTTCCGCTCCTTACGGTATTCATTATTTCTCTTTTGAGGTAACATATCGAAAAGCGGGAATCAGTTATACCCAAGTATTTTATAATAATCGGATTAATATCGCCAATTATAATGTTTTGCCTCCGGAGAAAACACCACCGCATGATTTTTTCGTGGAGTTTGTTCCGAAAGATGAATATAAGGGTTTTGATGCGGTTATTAATTTTACCGATCCCGATAAGACGATGGTAAAAGTATATTTGGTATATGATGACAAAAAACAAATAGCGATTAAAGATTATCGCGGTTATGTCTGTAAATACTATCATTTATCCGCATCAGAAGATTTTAACTTTTCAATCGAGTTTCATTATACTTTGTCAACAATTACCCCGACAGTAGAAGTATATCCGGAAACATTTGCTTACAGTTACGTTTATAACAGTACTGAGAATAATCAAGACGATGACGATGAGAAAACAACGGGGTGTCGACTGTTCGGATCACCGATAATATTTTTTGGTATTGCTTTTTATCTTATCAGAAAAAGATGGTGTTTATGAAAAAAATTATCTATTTACCTTTGGATGAGCGTCCCTGCAATTACGAATTTCCTTATCGAATATTTGACCGGTCGCAATTTAAAATAATCAGACCGCCCAAAACTATAATGGGTAATAAAAAAACCCCGGCGCCATATCACTTAATCCGTAAATGGCTTCAAGATTATGCCGGGATTAGTGACGGGGCGGTTATTGCCGTTGACACTTTGTTATATGGCGGGATTATCCCGTCCCGAATGCACAATCTTGATGTATCGGAGTTAAAGGAAAGAATGGCGTTAATTCAGACCATTAAAAAAGAATATCCGCAATTGGTTATTTATGCGTATCAGTTAATAATGCGAACCCCGCAATATAATTCCGCCGATGAAGAACCCGATTATTATCAAGATTGGGGTCGGGATATTTTTTGTTGGGGGTATCTTCGTCATTTGAGCGAAAATAAAACTTTAACAGAGAAGCAGCAGGAAGAATTAAAAAAAATCAATATTCCCGAGCAGTATCTTCAAGATTATCTAAAGCGCCGCGAAATAAATTTAAGTTTAAATATGGCAATCCTGGATTATGTTGCCGCCGGGACGATTGATTTTTTGGTTATTCCCCAGGATGATGCTTCGCCATACGGATGGACAGCACTTGACCAAAACGCGGTCAGAATGCATATCCGTAAAAAGAATTTATTGTCCCGGGTTTATCTTTATCCCGGTGCCGATGAGGCTGGCGGTGTTTTAATGGCGAGGATGTTATGCCGACTGCAATCTTTTACTCCTAAGATATATATAAAATATCCTTCACCGGCGGCTTTAACTCTTATTCCGTCGCTTGAAGACCGGTATCTTGATACGATGGTTAAGTATCAAATTATGGCCGCCGGCGGAATAATAGTAAACAGTCTTAAAGAAGCGGACACCGTTTATATCGTTAATGCCGCCGCGGACCGCATGCTTTCTTCTTTTTCCGGGGAGGCGCCCGGTCGCGGGATTGAAGTTTTACGCAATGGGGTAGAAGCAATCGAGTTTGCCCGTTATGCCGCGTCACTTTCGAAAGCGGTAATCGTTGGTGATATTACTTATGGTAACGGCAGCCCTCCCGATATTTATCATTTATTAAACAATGGCGGATTGTTGTTTTCTGTTGCCGGTTTTGCCGGTTGGAATACCGCGGCCAATTCCGTCGGTTCGGCGTTGGCTCAAGGAATATCTTATTTGGTTAACGGGCCCAGTTTAAACCATTATGATTTTTTGGTTTCGCGTTATATCGAAGATATCGGTTATTGCGGTAATGTCAGACAAAAAGTAATGGCTGAGGTTTTGCCGCTTTATCCCCAATATAATTATTTTGATGTTAAGGAAGAAGAAGGGGAAATGGCCGGTATTATAAAGCGGCTGCTTAATGACTTTCTCCAAAAAGAAATGCCGGAAATATTTCATCACGGAAAAATTGTCAGACTTCGGATGCCTTGGCGTCGGCTTTATGAAATTGATTTAGCGGCAAAGTATCTAAAATGAAATATGATTGTATAATTGTCGGGGGAAGTCTCGGCGGTGTTTTTGCTTCAATAGCCTTAGCCAGAGAACAAAAAAAATGTTTAATTCTTGAAGAATATGATTGGATTGGCGGTCAACTCACTTCCCAAGCCGTTCCTCCCGATGAACATCCTAAAATTGAGGAATATGGCTGCACGGCGACTTATCGCGAAATGCGAAATCGGATTCGCGAGCATTATCGTAATCAACCGGAATTTAAATCAGAAGTTAAACAGACCCCTAGCTTTAATCCGGGCGGGGGTTGGGTCAGTTTGTTGTGTCATGAACCGCGGATTGCCCATCAGGTATTGTGTGATATGATCCGGCCCTATTGCCGGATGGGCTTAATAACGGTAATAACCAAGGCAAAAGTAATTGCGGCTCAGGTTAAAAATAAAATAATTAATAAAGTTACAGTAAGTTATAACGGTCAAACCATTGATTTTTTCGGAAAGTATTTTATCGACGCTTCCGATACCGGTTACTTTCTTCCGATGGTTGAGGCCGATTATGTTATCGGGCGTGATGATGCGAAAGATACTGATCGCGATGATGTCCAGGCGATTACTTGGGTTGCTGCCATTGAATATGATAGGCACGGTAAACATCGGATAGAAAAACCCCAAGATTATGATTTTTTTTCGGAATTAACCATTCCTTATACCGATAAAAAAGTATTAAGTTGGTACGGCCATGATAAAGACCGAAAAGCCCGACTTTTTGGGATGTTTGGTTGGCCGCTTGACGCTGACGGACGGGTGATTCCATCCCTTTTTTCTTATCGCAAGATAATAAATAAAAAAAATTATTCGGTGCCGGTTAATGACGTAACGTTAATAAATTGGCCGCAAAATGATTATTTTCTCGGAAGTTTATATCAGGATGAAGAATATCATAAATTTATGGCGAAGGAATTAACAAAATCATTGGTTTATTGGTTGCAAACCGCCGCCCCGCGTCATGACGGCGGCAGCGGTTACCCGGAAATTAAGCTGCGACCGGACATCCTTGGTACGGCCGACGGTTTTGCTCAGGCCCCCTATATCCGTGAATCACGACGGATAAAAGCAATTCGAACCGTTACGGAAAGTGATTTAGGCCAAGAGCGTCCGGTATTTTCCGATACCGTCGGTATCGGTTGGTACCATATCGATCTCCATTTAACAACCAAAACCCACCGTACGATATTTCGTCCGACCGCCCCTTTTGAAATACCGCTTGGTGCTCTGATCCCGGTAGAAACTAAAAATCTATTGGCCGGTTGTAAAAACATCGGCACAACTCAAATTACCAACGGCTGTTATCGGCTTCATCCGATTGAAGCCAACGTCGGTGAGGCGGCCGGGGCCTTTATCGCTTATGCGCTTGAACTGAATCGTTCACCGCAAGAAATTTATCGTGAACGCCAGCTGATATGTGCTTTTCAAAAAAGATTAACGAAGGCCGGGTTTGAGCTCCATTGGCCCGAAGATGTCTTTCGTAATATTAAATTGGATTAAAAAGCGGCAGGAGGATAATATTTTGAAAAAAATTTTATTAATCATTTCGATATTTGGCATATGTTTTACCTTAAGCGGCCATCGCCTAAAATTTATGGCGGAAGAAGGGGAGCGTGCGGGTAAAGAAATTGTTTTGGGTAATTATGTTTTACCGATTGTGGAGTTTACGGTTCACTCATGGCTTGAATATGCGGATCCCAACGGCGAGAATGATGTGGGCGGAGCCTGCATCGCCGGTATCATTGTTATCACCGATGCTTATAAATTGCAAGAGGAAAATGATGATACGCTTCTTTTTAATGCCGGTTATCTTGCCGTTCTTGATGCGGAATTAAAAGTGAAATATATTGTTACTCGTTGGGGGCATGAGTGGAATAAAACAATGGGTTGGACGATTAACCCCGGTGGTTGGGATTATGGCTTAGATATTAAGGTTTCTTATGTAAAACCATATCTAAAGCAAGCGGACATAATAATTATGGCGGCCCAGTATGGTCAGGGTTTGGAACAGGGCACTTATCGGAACTGTTTTGGGAATGCCTTAATTATGGATATCGGTTCGTTATCTTCCGATCATCGCGATGTTGAATTAAAGACGGCGATTAATCCGTCCACCGTCGCAATTGAAATTATCGCAACCGACCCGATTTTAAAAGTATTGCATGAAGCTAAGAAAAACCGCGATAAAGCTTTAGCGGCAAAAGAAACGGCGGCCGTTGGTTTTTATTCTTACGATAGTGCGGCGGTAACTCTTAAAACAAAAACAATAGAAGAGTATTATATACGCCTTCAGGAGTTATCGGAAAAAGAAAATCCGCCGGCAAAAGACCTTGATGAAGCCGACCGTTGGTTAAGCGCTATCAAAAATTTAACTGAACAGGTTATATTTCTAACTGTTAACTCGGAAACACTTGAAGTTCGGGCGTTATGGCATCGACCGGATGCGACCGCGATTTCCGAAAGTGATTTGGGCGGAGTGCGTAGTTTTGTTGAGAAAGTAAAAGCATTGGGTTTTAATACAATTTATGTTGAGACTTTCTGGAACGGTTATGCCAGTTATCGCTCTGATATATTGGATACTCATCCTCGGGTTGCATCTTTTTATTACGGGGAAGAATATCAAGACGATTATATTGCCGCGTTAATCGGAGAGGCGAAAAAAGTAGGTATTGATGTTTTTGCCTGGGGCCATACTTTTAATGCCGGTAACAGCATATATAAAGCCGCGGCGGTTAATGAAAAGTGGCTAGTGGAAGACTATCAGGGCAATACCTTACATCCGAATGTCTATGGCGGGAGTTACTATCTGGACCCCGCTAATCCGGAAGTGTTAAGTTTTGTTGAGAGTATTTATGTAGAGATGGCCCAAAAATATGATTTTGCCGGTATTCAATTTGATTATATTCGTTATTATGATAATAATTATGCCGCAACCCCGATTCGGGACAGCGGTTATGGCGAATACCCGGAAAAGAAATTTAAAGAAGCTTATCAGTTGGAAGGCGATGTCCGAACCTTGATTTTGGACCCGCAAATCCGTAAAAAATGGAACGAATGGCGGCAAAATAATATTACGGACGCGGTAAAAAGGTTTGCCGCTGCGATTCGGGCCGTAAAAAAAGATATGGTTATTTCTGCCGACATTGTAGCAAATATCGATGTCGCCCGTAACACCTATATGCAGGATTGGCCGACCTGGGTTAATCAGGGTTATATCGACCTTTTATGCCCGATGATTTATTCCGGCAATACCGGTTATGTTGCCCAATCGGCACGGCAGGTTAAAGCCGAATTAAGCAATCTAAGTTTTCTTGCTGTCGGTATTGCGCCGATCTATTATGGTTATTCCACTTTAACCAATTTGGAACAGATTACCGCCGTCAGTGCTACGGGCGGCGCTTCCCACTTTGCCAGTCAAAACGTTATCGGCAATGCTGCGGTTGAATCCTCGCTTCAGGAAGGTATTTACCGTTTACCGGCGACTTCGCCGCTCGTAAAAACCGCCGATGTATTTTCCGGAGCTATGGCCGCCATTTCCGATTATTATGATTTATATTGTAAGGAAACTGTTAATTACCAGGTGTTAAGATTAAAAATCGATGAAATCACCGCCATGAAATGTGAAAATCCGGCTGATTATCAGTTGATTATGGAAAAACTGGCCCATTTATCGGTGATAACCGGATATATTGATAATTTAACCGTCCGCGCTAAGGTAAAAGCCAAAATTGAAAGATTGGTAGCGGTTCTTGATATTAAAATATCCCGCGAATTAATAGCTTGGGGTTATTATCATCCGGTTACAAGTGCGCGACCGGACCCGCTGCAATTTACATATCCGCTAACTCCGGTCAAAGAAGACCCCATTGATCAGGATCCCGGTAATCAACGGCCGGAAAAGAAAAAAGGCTGTTTCTCATTTGAGGCATTCGCGCTTTTGGGGTGGGCCGGATACCTTTATTATTGCCGCAAACGGACAATATTCCTTTAATTATTAAAAAAGTGAAAACCTTTGCAAAAAACACTTGACTAGACAAGTTAAGTATTGTATAATAAAGTCAGCATTAGAGATAGGAGGAGCTAATGACTACATTTAAAAGAGTTATAGTTTTAATCTGTTTCGTGGTTGTTTCTTTTATTATAAGCGGCTGTGATAAGGACAAACAGTCGCCGGAATTGATAGTTGAAACACCGGAGATTTCTCATGCAGCAGGGGCCGATATTGAATTATCCGAATATATAATGGATTTCATATCATATAGCGATAATATTACTGCTGTAGCGGACATTAAAATCGAAATTGTTGATTTTGGTGGCTATGATAAAGCAAAGAAAGGGACGTATCAGATTATCATCAGAGCAACCGATAAAGCCGGCAATTATGCTGAGGCCAAGCTGACGGTAATTGTTACCGATGCCGATACAACGCCGCCGGCTCTTACCAGTCCGGTAACGCCGATTAATCATATTGCCGGAGAAGAAGTTGATCTGACTCAGGGTTTAGAAGGAGTCGATGATGTCGATGGCATTAATGTAAAATTCAAAGTGACGGATTTCGGGACTTACAACAAAGGCCTTCCCGGTTCATATGTTGTAAAAATTGTGGTATATGATAATGCCGGAAATGAAAGTGCGCCTTTTAATCGCACTATTGTCGTAAGTGAAAGTTTTACCCGAGCCGAAATGGTTTCCTTTGCCGGTGAGGTTATTCGTCATGAAGCTCTTTACAATCCTCAGGTATTGGGCGGTCATACCGCTACCGGTTATAATACCGCTTATGACGGTCATTATGTAAATGTTTTGTCTAAAGAATATGTCGAGTGGCTGATAAATTATGCCCCGGAAAGGATCGGTTCCGGTATCGGTTGGAGTGTTATTGCGGTAACCGATAGTGAAAATAAAATCGTATATGTTCGCCATTGGAACAGCGGAGAGGCTTTCCTTGATCAGGATAGTAAATTGGTATCGCAGCATGCCGTTGATTGGTCAACCGGAACCAATCGTAATTGGAATGAAGAGATTGACGGAAAATTAGTGGCTTTTACTAATGCCCGTTATAGTTCCGGTGAAATGGGAATGATGATGGCCAATATTAATCGTTGGATTCCCGAAGGCGGTCATGTATTTATCTTTATGAACTGGACAACCATCGGTCTTGACGATAACGAGGAAGTTGTAGCAATTGCTAACTCTTCCACAATGCCAAGGGCAATGGGCGCTAATTATATTATGAACAGCGATGAGGATGGCGATGATGTTATGGATTATGCTCTGGGCCGTGAACTTAAGGTTATTGATCCTGCCTTAAGCAATCAATCAATTCGCAAATCTTTTGATGCGGCCAAACCATTTCCGATTATCACTCTTCCCGGAATGCGTACGGTAACCGATACCGGAGTTTGGAGAACCGGTTATATTCAAACCGTTTACCTTAATGAATATAATATGCAAAATCCCTATGACCCGCTTCTCGGTGTTACCGCTAATGACGGTAAAGGAAATGATATTACCGGTCAAATTACTTTTAAAGTATATCCTTATGTTACGACCGAGCAGGAATATGGTTTTCTTACCTCTTTACCGCTTACCGATTCGCATTGGGCTGAATATTACGATAACACCTGGAAGTTGGAAGAAAATGAAATAAGTTTAGAAAATATTTTAGGCACGGCTAATGATCAATATTATTATGTTATTGAATATACGGTAACCGCCAATGGATTTACCGATAAAGTATATCGCTTAATTCAAATCAAAGCCGAATCACCTGATTATATTGAACTTTACGATGATTCCGATTCCGTCTATACCGTTGTTATGGGTATCCAGCAGCGTTTAGAAATGAATCCCGATTTGGATGAATTCGGAGCAATGAATGCTACCGAAAAAGGTATTCTTTACGATTATTCCACATATAAATCATTATCAAAATTACCTGTTTTCGATAAAGGCGTAGTTGTTGTTTTAGATGAATTTTATCGGATTAAAGTTGTAAGAGTTCTTAATAATGTTGCTTTTGAAATAACTCCATCCGGTATAGTTCTGCTTGACAATCTTGCCTGGATTGAAGATGGTATTTTGGATGGAATCGATACGATTATTTCCGAGGGCGGATATGTGATTATTTATCCGGAGGGAAAAGACGGTATCGTCCTAATAAAAGCGTTAAGAGCTTTTGTTGATTATGATTATCAAACTGGCGATATTACTGCCGAAGTTGAAAATGGCGCCGTTAATGTATCGCTTGTTATTAAGGAAGTGCAAGAAGTATCAACCTTATTGGTTAATGATGAAGCACCCCTAATTAATATCAGCGGTAATGACGTTACGATTAAGGTTGTTGAGAACAGCAAAGAAGCGTTAATTTTCTACCCGGCCGGCGGCGGTGCCGGTTTCCGTTTAGATACCGGCAAAGTCTATTACTTTACAAAAGAAATGTATGCCGTATTATCACAAGCTACGGAAGTGGTTGAATCGTTTACAACTTCGAGCCCGAATAAAGGGGTGCCATGGTTCCGTGATGGTTCAATCGTTGTGCTTGATGCCGAAGGTAATTTTGTTTTGGCTCGCGTTATGACAACAGCCGCCGCGGCCGAAATCAAAGCTGACGGAACGGTTATTTACGGTAATGCCGCCGTTGTTGCCACAAGTGAGGCCGCCAAAGCGGCAGCCGGAGAACCGAACTTAAGTTTTGATATAGTTATCCCCAATGCCGCTAATACCGTAGCGCATGGTCCGCTTGTTGATATTTTGGAGATCGTTCCGGAAGGCGGCTCATTCCTTATTTTTCCGGGAACCGCCAATACGGCCGTCCGTAATTTTAGTGTCAGATTACTTTGGAATGCATCTTATCCGGGAAGCGGTATTATTGTCGATGCGACCGCAGAAGAACCGCCGGCCGGCAGTCCCGACCCGGCAACTAACGGCTTTAATTTTGAAAATTACAACAGCGACTATTTTAATAATTTGAAATTCAAGGTTGATTTTGTTGCAACGATTACTGATAAAGCGGTAAAGTTAGCGCGGCCGAAAGTAAAACTTGAGGCTAATACGATTAGTTGGACGCCGATAAGCGGGGCGGCCAGTTATGATCTTTATATTGACGGCATTCTCGCCCAAAAGGGAATCGGAACATTAAATGAAACGGAAACCCTATATAATTTCAATCTATCCGCAATTTCCTTACCGGCCGCAACCTACAAGCTTCAGGTGAGAGCCATTACCGCCAATCCTAAAACCAATTCAACATCCGTCCTAAGCGGCGCGGTAATGTTTGAACTGAATCGTCTTAACTCACCCAATCCGGAAAGTTTTGTTTTAAATGATAATATCCTAACTTGGGATGAAATCGACGGAGCATCAGAATATTTAGTTTCCATTAATAACGGGGAATATTTTGCGGTTATATCCAATCAGGTTGCGATTCCCGATGATGATTTGACGGCCGGAACAACGGTAAAAGTGATTGCCGCCGGCAGCGAACTTTTATTTGATTCGGTTCCGACTGAGCATATACTTGATGTCGAAGTTATTCCCAAGGAAATAGTCTTAGGCAATTATACGCTGCCGGTTGTTGAGTTTACCGTTAATGCCTGGTTACGTCATGCTGACCCCGAACTCGGTAACGATGTCGGCGGTGCCAGTGTGGCCGGCATCATTGTTATCAACGAAGCTGATGAAATTGCTGCGCTTGCCGATAATGTAAAACTCATAAACGGCGGTTATGCCGCTGTGCTTGATTCCGAGCTTAAAGTTAAATATATTGTTGACCGTTGGGGTCATGAATGGAATCCAACCGACGGTTGGACCACCAATGCCGGCGGTTGGGATTACGGTACCAATCTTTTTGCTTCTTATTTTAAACCGTATTTGGCGGAAGGCGATATTCTTGTAATGGCTTCGCAATGGAGTGAAGGCTTAGAAGAAGGCAATTACCGCAATTACTTCGGCAATGCTTTGATTTATGATTTAGGAACGGTTACTCCGGAACCGGGAAAAGACCACCGGATGGTTGAACTTACGAATGCCATTAATCCGGCGACGGTTAATATTGAAATCAAAATAGTAATTTCCACAAAAACAATCGCTATCGGCGGCAATCAATTACCGATGGTGGATTTCACCCTTGATGATTGGCTTAACTATGCCGACCCGTTGGGAGGCAATGATGTCGGTGCCGCCAATGTTGCCGGAATCATTGTTGTTAGTGGGGCATACGGCATCAGCGAACTTGATGATAATGTAAAACTTATAAACGGCGGTTATGCCGCTTTGCTTGATGCCGAACTTAAAGTTAAATATATTGTTGACCGTTGGGGTCATGAATGGAATTCAACCGACGGTTGGACCACCAATGCCGGCGGTTGGGATTACGGTGCCAATCTTTTTGCTTCTTATTTTAAACCGTATTTGGTGGAAGGCGATATTCTTGTAATGGCTTCGCAATGGAACAAAGGATTGGTTGTCGGCAGTTATCGTAACCACTTTGGAAATGCTTTAATTAAAAACCTCGGTACGGTTACGACCGATCATCGCGGCGTTAATCTTGAAGAAGCGCTTAATCCAAAAACGGTGAAATTCTCATTCAGAGAACAGGTTAAAGTTCTTGCCATCGGCAATTCAATGTTTAATGTAAAAGAATTAGAACTGGCTGAATGGTTACAGTATGCCGATCCGACGGGCGGCAATGACGTCGGTGCTCAATGGATCCCCGGAATTGTGCTTGTAAAAGGTGCTAAGGGTATCAGCGAACTTGACGATAATGTAGTAATCTTTAATGGCGGATATATTGCCGTAGTTGACTCTGAATTCAAAGTGAAATATATCGTTGACCGTTGGGCTCACGAATGGAATCCCACCGACGGTTGGTCTACCAATCAAGGTGGTTGGGACTGGGCTCTTAACTTAAAAGCTTCTTACTTTAAGTCTTATCTTGCGGAAGGCGATATGCTGATTATGGCATCACAATATGGTACCGGACTTGGTGCCGGAACTTATCGTAATGTTTTCGGCAATGAATTAATCTTTAATTTAAATACGGTAACTACCGATCATCGCGGCATTAACATTGCCGAAGCGCTTAACCCGTCAACGATTAATATTAAGTTAATTGAATTAGAGTAGTATAAAAATCAGCGGATAAGTCGAGGAAATACCCTCGACTTATCTCCATATGGTGAAATATGAAATTTGAGAAGTTATACAACAGTCGTTTTTTTACTTTTTTTGAATTTTTTTATCGTTTAGTTATTTTAAATTTTATAACCGTTTTATTTAGTATACTGGGACTTGTGGTCTTTTCCTTGATGCCGGCGTTGGTGGCGTTAATTATTATTATACGCTCGCTAAAGGGCGATAATGAGTTTCCGGTTTTGACCACTTACATTAATGCTTTTGTAAAAAACTATCGGAGGGTACTTAAATTATCAATTTTTTATTTGATAATCGGTTTAGTTTTAGTTTTTAATACATATTTTTTCTATCTGGGTTATGTGCAAAATCAAGGCGTTATTAATGAGGTATTTTATTATCTTGCTTTGTTTATTGATTTAGTTTTTATATTAGTTTTTACCAATGCTTGTTTTATTTGTGTTTATTTTCCCAATCTAAATAATCGGAAAATTATAAAATATTCTTTTATTTTATTGCGGGCCATTCCCCGCCAGGCTCTGTTAATCTTATTAATGTTGGTCGGAATGGTAGTGATTTTATACATTAATATTTTAAATATTATAATTATTTTTATTTTTATTGCTCTTTTTATTTTTATATCAAATCTTTTGTTGGAAAAAATATATCTTAGTTTGGTTGCTGCTGGCGTTAAATCGCTGGATGCATTTATATATATTCGAAGACAAGGTGAAAACTCTTAATTTGTAAGGAGAAGGTAATGAAAAAAAAGATATTAATCATTATTCTCATCACCGGTATCGGTTTATTGCTCTTTTTATGGGCATACCAAAATTCTGCATCCGTTCAATCGGCAACTTATCAAGGCTCCGTCTATCAAAGCGGCGACCGCTCATATACCGATTATTATAATTACTTAGCCGGAATAGAAGATAAAGTATATCCTGAAAACGAGCTTGTAATTGCGGCTGATATGGGTTATCGCTATCAAAATAATGGGTTTGATGAAGATTGTTATATTACGGAGTTTGAAGGCAGAAGCGGTCTTTATATTCCCGAGACGGGCGAAGTGAGTTGGGAAGTGGAAGTGCCGGTTAGCGGCTTATATAATATTGAGATTCTTTATTATCCGATTTCCGGCCGCAGTGCGGCGATTGCCCGGGGACTGAAGATTGACGGTAATATTCCTTTTAAAGAAGCATCAAGTTTTATTTTGCCGCGGATTTGGGTTGACCAATATAATGTAGAAAGCCGCCGCGAACCGGGCAAACATGATTTAAAACCTTCACAAATTGAAAAAAACAGATGGAATATTGAGGCTGTTCGCGATACCAACGGTTATTATGACGGCCGGTCTTATTATTTTTATTTTGAAGCCGGTTCGAGAAATTTAACGCTGACGGCGGTTAGAGAACCGGTGGTTATCGCGGAAATTAAGCTTTACAATAAAACAACGGAATTAAGTTATAAGGAAACGCTACAACTTTATCAGGCAGCCGGTTATTCCGAAATTGACAGTGCTTTGCTTGAAGGCGGTTATTATAAAGTTCAAGGCGAAAATGCTTATGAAAAATCAGCCCCGACCTTGGCCCCAACCGCGAACTGGAGCAGTTTTAAGGTTGATCCTTATGAGAAATTCATAACCCGTTATAATACTATCGGCGGATATGGTTGGCGGGTTGCCGGCGATTGGATTACTTGGGAAGTGGAAGCGCCGACATCCGGCTTTTATCGCCTTACCTTTAAGGTACTGCAAAACCATAATCGGGGGATGGACAGTACAAGAATTCTTTATATTAACGGTGCGGTTCCGTTTTCCGAATGCCGAAATATTCGCTTTCGTTATAGCGGTGATTGGCAAAATGCCACATTGGGGAACGGCGAAGAAGATTACTTATTTTATTTTAAGGCCGGGCGTAATACAATTACTTTGGAAGCAACAATTGGCGTTTACGATAATGTGATTCGAACCACCGAACAGACAATTGTTAATTTAAACCGATTATATCGAAAAGTGGTGATGATTACCGGGGTTGCTCCCGATAAATATCAGGATTATTTACTAAAAGAAAGAATTCAAGATTTATATGAAATGATTAATGACAGTATTGAAAAGCTTGAGTTTTGTGTTGATGAAATTATTGGGATTGCCGGTGAACGCAGCAATTTAATTGGAACCTTCGAACGAACGCTTCTTCAATTACGAAGATTTATAAAGAGTGAACAAAATATTCAAAGAAGTCTTAAGGAATTAGAAGATAATGTTGCGGCGTTGGGGACATGGGTAATGAATATTTCCGAACAGCCGTTATCGGTAGATTGCATATATCTGCAAGGGGTCGGCAGCAAACTGCCAAACGCTTCAACTAATTTTTTTCAAAAACTTTGGCATGAAATAGTAATGCTAATCGGCAGTTTCGGCGTTAATACCTCACTTGAAAGCAGCGTTAAGGCCGATGGTCCGACGATTACGATATGGGTTTTTTCCGGCCGCGATCAGTCGCAACTGTTACGGCAGTTAATTGATGAGTCATTTACTCGTGATAAACAAATTAATGTAAAACTTAAATTGGTAAATGCGACGGCGTTATTGCCGGCAACATTATCGGGTAACGGTCCCGATGTAGCTTTGGGGGTCGGACAAAATATTCCCGTTAATTGGGGAATTAGGCAGGCTTTGGTTGACTTGACTCAATTTGATGATTTCTCTGAAGTTGCGGAACGTTTCAGCAATAGCGCAATTACACCTTTTTGTTTTCAGGATGCGGTTTATGCTCTTCCTGATACCGAAGATTTTTTGGTAACCTTTGTAAGAAGCGATATTGCGGATGAAATGGGTTTTACGGTTCCCAAGACATGGAATGAGGTATTGGCCTTGGTTCCGGCCTTGCAGCGGTCTTATCTCGATTATTATATCCCTAATACTCGGGGGGCCTTAAGTACTTTAATGTATGCGATGATTGTTCAAAACGGGGGGGAACTTTATCAAAGTGACGGTAAAAAAACATCGTTAATGGAACGGGCATCAACCGAAGCTTTTATCGATTTCACAAGTTTTTTTACCGATTACGGTTTTGCCGTTCATGCCAACTTTCCCAACCGCTTCCGCAGCGGCGAAATGCCGATTGGTATTTACAACTATTCTTTATATAACACCTTATCGGTATTTGCTCCGGAAATCAGAGGTCAGTGGCAATTTGCGCCGCTTCCCGGTTATGAAAAAGCCGGAGTGATTAATAATCAAACAACATCAACGGTCACCGGTTCGGTTATCTTGGCTGATTCTAAAGAAAAAACCGCCAGTTGGGAATTTTTAAAATGGTGGTTATCGGCTGAGACCCAAACCGGTTACAGTCGGGGAATGGAAGCGATTCTGGGAGCGGCCGCCCGATATCCGACCGCCAATCTTACGGCTTTTAAAAATTTACCCTGGTCGGTGCAAGATTATTATATTTTGGAACAACAACGAAAAAAGGCTGTCGGCGTTCCGACGGTTCCCGGCGATTATATTGTCGGACGTTATCTTGATAATGCTTTTCGTTCGGCGATTAATAACAATCTTAATCCCCGCGATACTTTATTTGAATATGCCCAAAAAATCGATATTGAAATTATGAGAAAACGGAAAGAATTCAATCTTGATTAGAGAGGAAGAAATCTATGAATAACCTGATTGAAAAAAAGAAAAAGCCCCGTCTTTGGTTTCAGATTAAAAAAAATAAAGTATCATATTCAATGATTGCGCCGTTTTTTCTTATCTTTTTTACTTTTACCGTTTTACCGGTTCTTATGAGTTTTGGTCTTAGTTTTACTTCATTTGATATGCTGCAAACTCCGAAATTTATCGGACTTGATAATTATATTAATTTATTTTTAAACGATGAAGTTTTTTTAATTGCGGTGAAAAACACATTTATTCTTGCGGTTATTACCGGTCCCGTATCTTATATTATGGCATTTGTTTTTGCTTGGTTAATTAATGAGTTGCCGCGCAAAATCCGTTGGCTGATGACCCTTATTTTTTATGCGCCTTCAATCAGCGGCAGTGCTTATTTGCTTTGGCAATTAATTTTTTCATCGGATATGTACGGTGTTTTAAATGCAACCCTGATGAATTTGGGTATTACTAACGCCCCGATTCTTTGGCTTGATACTCCGAAATACGCCTTGCCGATTTTAATAATTGTCCAACTGTGGTTAAGCTTGGGTGTTTCGTTTTTGGCTTTTATCGCCGGTTTGCAAACGGTTGACAAAACTTTATATGAAGCCGGGGCGATTGACGGTGTTCGTAACCGTTGGCAGGAACTGTGGTATATAACATTACCGCAGATGAAGCCGCAATTGATGTTTGGGGCCGTAATGCAAATTACCAGTGCTCTCGGTATCGCTGCGGTTTCGATAAATCTTCTGGGTTTTCCCTCAACCGAATATTCCGGTCATACGATTGTAACTCATTTAATGGACTTTGGATCGACTAATTCTACCCGGTTGGAAATGGGCTATGCTTCAGCGATAGCCACGGTCTTATTTTTCATTATGCTCGGTACGAACTTAATTGTTCAGAAGGTTATCAGAAGGGTGGGAACGTAATGGAAGATAAGGTTAAACATCAGGAATCGGTTGTTGCCGCTTTAAAACGGGAAGAGTTAAAGTGGATTAAAGAAAAATATCGTAAACGGAGCCGCCGAAAAGTAAGGCTGAGCCGTTCTTGGCAAGGTGATGTTTTCGTTATAATGGTCTTGGTTTTATTCGGGGCATTCAGTGCTTATCCCTTGGTGTTTACGATTGCCAATTCTTTGAAACCGCTTGACGAAATATTTAAGTTTCCGCCCCGGCTTTTTCCGCAACACATTACTTTTGAACATTTTGTTGATCTTTTCAATTTAATCGGAAATACTCAAATCCCGATATCGCGTTATTTATTAAACACAATTTTAATCACCCTGCTTGGAACCATCGGACATGTATTTCTGGCTTCTCTATGTGCTTATCCTTTGGCCAAGCATAAGTTTCCGGGAAAACATTTAATTAATCAAATGGTCGTTTATTCTTTGATGTTCAGTGCCGCCGTAACGATGATTCCGACTTATATGATTTCCAGTTGGTTGGGACTGATTGACAGTCAACTTGCCATTATTATTCCCGCTTTTGGTTTTTCTCTTGGGATATTTTTAATGCGGCAATTTATCAATACGATTCCCGATGAACTGTTGGAAGCCGCCAAAGTAGACGGTGCCAATGAGTATCAGATTTTCTTCCGAATTGTCATGCCGCTGGTCAAGCCGGCTTGGTTGACCCTGATTATACTTCTTTTCCAACAATTATGGGGAACTGACGGCGGTAATTATATTTTTACCGAAAACTTAAAACCCTTAAGCTATGCTTTAAGACAAATTGTCGCCGGCGGTGTGCCGCGAACGGGAACTGCCGCCGCGGTTACGGTAATAATGCTAATAGTTCCGATTACGGTCTTTATTATAAATCAATCGCGGGTTCTCGATACAATGGCACATACGGGATTAAAGTAGGTGAAACATGAAAAAATTAATTATATTTATTTTTATAATTTATATCGTTTTTGCTTTTTTTTCACTGCGTATTAATGCCGCTTATAATTATGGTCCGTTTGGCGAGGTTGTGGCTTCCGCGGAAGCGTTGATTGCGCAAAAGGTAGTTGATTCTTCCAATTTGACTGATACTGACGGTAAAAAATGCGAATATGTTTTTGGGGAGTTGGTTGATGTCTTTGCTTATCAAAACCGGGTATTTTTGGTTGATAAGAGTAATAATTGTGTTGTCGTGCTCGATGATGAATTTCGCTACCTTACAACTTTCGGTCTAGATGAGGAAACGGGAAAACTAAAAAAACCAAACGGGATATTTGTTACTGCGGATTATATATATGTTGCCGATACCGAAAATAAACGGGTTGCCATCTTTAATCACGATTATGAGTTTGCCTGGGAAATTACCACCCCGGATGATCCTTCGTTTAAACAGAATCCTGAAGATAAGTCGGGATATGATTTTAAGCCCTTAAAAATAACTGTAAATTCAACGGGACGGATTTATGTGGTTGCCGAGCAGATATTTGAAGGTATAATTGACTTTAATCCCGACGGTTCTTTTTCCCGTTATATCGGAGCCTCAACGATTACTTTATCGGTGTGGGATGCTTTTTGGCTCTATTTTACAACCGAAGCCCAACGTAAAGCACAAGGCTATCGTTTGGCTACCAGTTTCGTCAACGTTAATGTTGATGCCAAAGGTCACCTATATACTTTATCGGGGCTCTCCGAAGGCCGCCGAATAATAAAAAAACTTAATAATAAAGGGCATGATATTATGTGGCGCAATGGCTATGTTGCTCCGGTCGGTGATGTTATTCATATTGGCGGTCGGGTAAAAGTACCGACCGGGCCCAGTCAGTTAGTCGATATTGATATTAATGATTATGGCAATTATTGTGTTCTGGATAAAACGCGGGGACGAATATTTGTTTATGATTTTGAAGGTTATCTTCTATATATCGGCGGCCAACTTGGAAATATCGGCGGAACCATCAATAATCAAAGTTCTTTATTTTTAAGTCCGGAAGCTTTATGCTTTTATCGGGAAAATATTTTGGTGGTTGATTCTTTAAATAAAAATTTGATTGTTATGGGATATACCGAATTCGCTCATCTGGTTAATCAGGCTACTGAACATTATTATTACGGTGAATATCAGGCGGCAAAAGAAGTTTGGGAAGATGTGCTTATTCACAATACCAACTATTATCGCGCTTATAGCGGAATCGGAAAAGCAGAGTTACGGGAAGGCGACTATCGGCGCGCGATGGTCAATCTTAAACTCGGTTATGACGATTATAATTATTCCAAGGCTTATAAGCAATATCGCTATCAAAAAATGACGGTTATTTTTCCTTATGTTGCCGCGGCGGTGTTGGCATTGGCTGTTTATTTGATTGTTCGTTCGATAAAAGTCTCAGTTCAACGGGAAAAAGAGGAGGAAAAGGATGAATAGTACTTTGAAAAAAATACATAAAGAGTCAGTAAGGACTGTTTTCAAAGATTTATTCGGCCATCCTTTGTATCTTCTTTCCCATCCGATTAAAGGATTTGACCAGTTTAAACGGGAAAATACGGGAAAAAGCTATGTTGCCTGGTTTTACTTCGGAATGATGATTTTGGTCAATATTATCGCTTTTAACGGCAACGGATTTTTGGTAAATAAAAATAATCCCAAAGATTTTAATATTTTCCTGATAATCGGATTGGTTGTTTTTCCGGTGGCAATTGCTACCGTTGCTAATTGGGCTTCGACTGCTTTAATGGACGGCAAAGGGACAATGACGGAAATATTCAGGGTTATCGGTTATTCTTTTTTTCCTTATGTATGGCTTAGTCTATTTGCCACCATTATCAGTAATTTTATTACATATGAAGAAATAATCTTTTTCCATTTTTTTAATTCGTTGGGAGTTGTCCTTTTGGCTTACATGATGTTTTTTGGATTAATGGGAATTCATGAATTCGGTTTGATGAAAACCATTATGATGTTTGTTTTCACCATCATTGCCATTGCGGCGGTTTTGTTCGTTATTTTATTGTTTTTATCTTTGATTCAATATACCTATTCTTTTATCGATTCAGTTATCGATGAGTTTATTTGGAGGTTTTGGTAATGAACGAAAACAATTATAAACCTCTTCCCCGGTATCAAAGGTTTAGTCGCAAATTAAGAAACGTGATTAAGAATTACTTTCAAAATTACCGTTTTCCCTGGGTAAAAATATGCATTGTTGTTTTAATTGGCTTAATTGTACTAAGTGTTTATTTAATAGTGGTATTAACCAAAGTAAAGGTGGCACCGCGGGAAGCTTATAATAAAGAAGGTTTTGTTTCGGCTGTCGATTATCGGAAAACAAGCGGCAATGAGTCGGTTTTGGAAAATGATAATTATCGTTTGGTTTTAAACAATAACGATACAACCTTTGTTTTAACCGATAAAGAAAGCAATCAGAAGTGGCACTCTAACCCGGAAAGCGCATCAGTACGCTATCGCGATCCGCTTATTGTGTATTATAGCGGAGCATTGGGAGCGGTGCAGAAAATGGGAGTAATTGAAAATGCGGTTAATTATGATGATTTTCTGATTAGAAAAAGCAGTGACGCCATCGAGGTGTTGTATTTAATCGGCGGGAAAAAAGAAGTCGACACTTCGGATTTCCCGAAAATAATGACTGATGGAAGAATGCAGGAGAAAATTCTTTCCCAATTGGCCCCGGGGACGACTCCGTATCGCCGGGTTACGGAACAGTGTTATGTTTATGGCGAAATGAAAGGAGAAAAAATCTGGCAATTAAAAGACGGGATTCAAACTTCACTTTTAAAGGTTTTATATGATATTTTCTATAATCAATGCGGTTATACCACTCAGGATTTGGAATATGATTTACAATTAAGCGGTATAAAATATGAAGATAAATACGCCTATATTGAAATTGCGGTTCGATATATCTTAAATGAGGACGGGCTTGATGTTAGGTTAATAAACGGCTCTATATTTGAAAAAGAAAAATATCCCTTGGTATATGTGGATCTCCTTCCTTATTTTGGTTGTGCCACTACGTATGATCATGGATATACGCTTATACCCGACGGGAGCGGGGCTTTGATTGAACATAATAACAGCCGTTCCTTTGCCGTTCCCTATCATCAACGTATTTACGGTAAAGATGCGACGGAGATAAAAGCGGTAATGACGCCGCCGACGGAAAAAATCAGTTTTCCCGTATACGGCATTCGACGTAACGATTCCGCAGTTATTGCAATATGCGACGAAGGTGCGGAAATGACGTCAATTATCGCCAATAGCAGTACGGTCGACAATCCCTATAACCAAGCATATTACCGCTATTATCTTCGGGAAGCGGAAAGTTTTGAATTTTCCTCATATCAAAGACTTGTCACTGTTATCGAGTGGACAGTTTGGTATAATACCGCTGATTTTATGGCTAAGTACCGGACGGTAAACGAAGATGAAGGCAGTTATACGGCCATGGCTCATGCTTATCGGACATATCTTCAAGATTGCGGAATTATTACTTTCGGCAATAAAACAAGCGGACTCAGTTTTAATCTGACGCTTTTAGGTGGATATATTGCCAACGAGAACTTCCTCGGTATTCCCTACAAAAAAGTCCAAGCTTTAACCGATACAGAAGAAGCATTGTTTATTGCCGAGAAATTAAAGGATCAAGGCATTGAAAACCTTAATATTATCTATCGCGGTTGGTCGAATAACGGTCTCAAACCGACCTTTATCGGCAAATTGCATTATAACCGTTCCGTCGGCAAAAGGCAGGATTTTAAAACGTTGCAAGCAAATCTAGATACGCTTAATGTTAAGTTTTATCCCGGGGTTTATTTGCAGACGGCTTATACCGGCAGTGATATAAAGCAAAACAAAGCTGCGGTCCGTAATGTTTTGGGACGAGTGGTAAAAAACTATGATTATAATGAAGCATCATTTTATGCCGATACCGCTACCCTTCCCTATTACACCTTAAAACCGACGACTTATAATAAAACTTTAAGTTCTCTCGTTTCCGAGTTAAATAAATTTAACTGCCGCAATATTGCTTTTCACGATTTTGGCAGCAGTATATACGGAAGTTATTATAAAAAGGATACTTATTTTCGCAGCGACTCTCAACGTTTTTTTGAGGAAGCAATAACAAAACCGATTGATTTAAATAAAAGAGCTTTCTTTGACCCCAATCTTTATGCTTTGCGTTATTGTGATTTGGCCTTTGATTTGCCGGTTACTGCCACCCCTTATCAAATAATCGGCGCCGCTGTTCCGTTCTGCCAATTGGTATTAAGCGGTTGTCTTGATTATAGCGGTAAATCATTTAATATTGATGATAAATACTTATATCAGTGGCATAAAATGAAAGCAATTGAGACCGCTTCAAATATAAGTTTCACTTGGAGTTACAAGTCGACAATTGATTTGGCCGATACCGAGTATTCGCATTATTATTCAACTTATTACCTTAATTGGTATGATCGGGCCGTTGAAACATATCATGAAATAAATAATCTTGGCCTTGATGGTGCCTATCTATTTAATCACAGTCTGCTCCGTAATGACGGAAGTGTCATAAAGTCAATCTATAGTAACGAGATGGAAATTGTTTTTAATTATGGCGAAAGTACCTATTTATACGGTGAGGATAGCATTGCCCCCAATAGTTACCTGGTTGTAAAGGGGGGGCAAAAATGAAATACAATCCAAAAAAATATTTAATTTTAGATAATAAATTACGGGATAAAACAGCTAAACTTACTGCTCGAAAACAAAAGTTAGAAACAATACACACCGATTTACTAGCTTGCGAATCCGAAAAGATAAATATCAGAAAACTATTGCGGTTAGAACGGAAAATTATTAATATCAATAATAATATTGCTTTCAATCAAGCCAAAATAGAAGCGGTTGCGGCCGGTAAATATCCGGTTAAAGGGTTAAAAAAACAAACGGGCGGATTCTTAAGCGTTTCGGCGCGTAATGTTGTTGTAACTTATTTAAACCAGAAAAAAGAAATACAGGGAAATCTATTAGAAGCGGCAACCAAACGGTATATTACCCTGGCAAAAGCAAAGCAGGAAGGACAAAAACGTATTAGTTTACGCCGGGTCGTTGATGCCGGTCGCGGCATGGAACGGTTAAATAGCAAAGTTCAGC
>JALOBF010000144.1 GCA_023228385.1 Bacilli bacterium | reverse complement strand
CATGCCGCAGATGGATATTCTAAAGCAACAAGGGTATGATGTTCTGATTTTAACCGATGATATTGATGAGTTTGCAATGCAGATGCTTTATGAGTATAACGATAAAAAAGTAAAATCTATCAATCAAGGTGATTTGGACCTTCTTTCCAAAGAAGATGAAAAAAAACATAAAGAACTTTCTGAAGACAAAAAACCTTTATTGGAAAAGTTAAACGAAATTTTAAAGGATAAAGTAACCGATGTTGTTCTTTCCAAAAGACTTACCGAGTCGCCGGTTTGTTTAGTCAGTGAAGATGGTATATCGCTAGAGATGGAAAAAGTAATTGCTAATTTACCGCAACAAGATAAACCGAAAGCATCAAAAATTCTGGAACTGAATCCTCAGCACCAACTGTTTGCGGCCGTTGAAAATCTGTTTAATGATAACAATCCCTTACTTGAGGATTTTGCGCAATTGCTTTATTCACAAGCATTGCTGATTGAAGGTTTTCAACTAGAAAATCCGGTTGATTTTTCTCAGAAAATTAGTGAATTAATGATAAAAGTAGCAAAGTATTAAAACAATCCCCTTATTTTAGGGGATTGTTTTGGAAAAACTTTACATTTTATTGAAATAATGATATAATTCTTAAAAAGGAGGTATCATGAATTTCGAAACCTTAATGGAAATGGTTCCGCTTCCTGATGTGATGAAATTAAAAACAGCATTATTTGTTGGTCCACACCCTGACGATATTGAAATAGGTTGCGGGGGGATTGTTAAGAAATTAATTGATAGCGGTACCGAAGTTCACTATTTAATTGTAACTGATGGCGGGGCTGGATCTAATAATCCGGAAATGTCAATTGAAAAACTAAAGTCTATTCGATATCAGGAAAGTCTTGATGCCGGAGCGTATTTAGGTGTTGCCTCGGTGGAAATACTTGATTTTCCTGACGGTGGTATTTATGATTTTCATGCAATGACTAAAGCAATTGCCACAAAAATTGTGGCTGTACTTCCAGACGGCATTTTTACACCTGATCCGCTGTTGCCGACAGAAACTCATCCCGATCATTTAAACTGTGCAAAAGCAACGACAGCTGCTTTAATGGTGGCAAAATTCCGATTTTCCTTGCAACGTTATGGCATTGAAGTTAAAGAAAATCAATTGTTTCCGTCTAACACCAGTTTGTTTTATTATTATACGCATCGTCCGAATGTAATTGTTCCACTTACTGAAAATGATTTTGAAACGAAAATCAAAGCCATAACGCAGCATAAAAGTCAAATCGATGAATCATTTGAAAAACTTAAGCTTTATCTTTATTATAAAGCTAATAGCCTCGGTCAAAAAATTGGCCGTTTATATGCCGAAGGAGTATTTGCGCTGGCGCCAGAGCATCAACATTGTTTTATGGAAGATATTACAAAGTATTAAAGTTGCTAATTACAGCAACTTTTTTTGTCTTGTTATTTACCGTTTTCCATTATATAATATATTTAATTATTGGAGGTTTACGATGTACCTTTCCACCCGCGGTGATAAGGTAATAGGCGATGCTTGGGCTATTGTAAAAGGAATGGCTGATGACGGTGGTTTGTTTGTACCGGCAGCAATTCCCGTTTTATCATTGGAAAGAATGCAAAAACTAAATTATTATCAATTGGCATCATCTATTATCGGAGAATTTCTTAACGATTTTAGTTTTTCTGAAATTAAAGAGATTATTGAAAATTCTTATCGAAATAGGTTTAATACATCTGATATTGTCTGTGTAAATAAAGTCGGTAACATATTCGTTCTTGAACTTTTTCATGGTCCGACGCTTGCTTTTAAAGATATTGCCCTTTCGCTTTTACCAAATATTTTTGTAATGAGTAAAAACAAAATACAAAACAAAAAGAAAACTGTAATTTTGACCGCAACCTCAGGCGACACCGGCAGCGCCGCTTTATCGGGATTTCGCGGTGTTGATTTAACCGTTCCGGTTGTTTTCTATCCCAAAAATGGGACCAGTGTTATTCAGGAATATCAAATGTTAAGTTACGCCGATAGCGGTGCAATAGTGGTTGCTTTGGATGGTGACTTTGATGCCGCCCAAAGGCTTGTAAAAGCGATATTTGCTGATAAAAGCTTTCAGAATCAAAATTTTGAATTATCAACAGCCAATTCGATTAATATTGGTCGCATTCTTCCTCAAATCGTCTATTATTTTTACGCATATTTTGAATTAATAAATATCGGTGCGATAAAATCGGGAGAAAAAATAAATTTTGTGGTTCCTACCGGTAATTTTGGTAATATTTTTGCCGGATATCTTGCGAAAAGAATGGGACTGCCAATTAACCGTTTGATTTGCGCCTGTAACCAAAATAATGTATTGTATGATTTTTTTAAAAGCGGTCGATACAATCGTAATCGTCAACTATTTAAAACAATCTCGCCTTCGATGGATATTCTTGTTTCATCCAATTTGGAGCGGCTTTTATATTATGCATCTGATGAGGATTCTGTTATCATCACCAATCTTATGCAAAGTTTGCATTTAAATGGATGGTTTAAAGTAACCGCCGAAATATATCAAAATTTAGTTGATTTTACTGCTTATTATGTTTCCGAGCGGGAAACCCTGGATACCATTTCGCAAGTTTATTCCGAGTTCAATTATTTAATTGACCCCCATACGGCAGTTGCATATGATGCTTATGTAAAGCATTGCAATATTACGCAAAATTACCCTAAAACGGTAATCTTAGCAACAGCTCATCCTTTTAAATTTCCCACAACTGTTTTAAAAGCATTGGGTAAGGAAAGCGGCGATAATGAATTTGAAAATCTCTATTTGTTAAGTAAATATACTAAAAAAAAGATACCCAAAAGTATTATGGATTTAGAAAAATACCAAAGCAGGAAGAATGTCTGGTTGATTAACGCGGCCAAAGATAATTTGAAAGAGAGGTTAAAAGAATGCGGATTACAATAACTGTTCCGGCCACAAGCGGGAATATCGGACCCGGTTTTGATAGTCTGGGCTTGGCTCTTAACTTATATAATCAATTTAGTTTTGAACTCTCTAATTGTTGGGAATTTATTGGTTTTTCTGAGAAATATCAAACCGATGATAATTTAGTAGTTAAATCGATGATCAAAACATATGAAATTGCTAAAGCAACAGTTCGCCCTTGCCGGATATCTCTTACTCAATGTATACCGGTAGCGCGTGGATTGGGAAGCAGCGCTTCTTGTATTGTGGCCGGTGTTGTTGCTGCCAATTTTTATCTTAATAAATATTTTAATGATAGTGAGATATTAAATATCGCAACAGCGATTGAAGGCCATTCCGACAATGTCGCTCCGGCTCTTTATGGTTCTTTGATCTGTTCTTACCGTCAAAACAAGGAAGTTCGATTTATAAAATATTCGGTTAATGAAAGTCTTATTTTTACTGCCGCTATTCCCAATTTCACATTACCGACAGTCAAAGCGCGAGCCGCGCTTCCTTCCTCGATGGATTATGAAAATATTGTTTATTCTTTATCGCGAGCGATTAATATACCTTATGTTCTAAAACGCGGTGAAACCGAAAAGTTGTTTTATTTGCTTGATGATCGGTTGCATCAACCTTACCGCCTTCCCTTGATAAAAGAGAGCCAGAAATTCCGTCACTTTTCCCGGCAGTATAAAATTCCTTTTTGGATTAGCGGAAGCGGTCCGACCTTGATGTTTGTATCCAAGCAAAATATCGTTTATTTATTAGAAAGCCTTCCCTTAGATTATAAATGGCAGTTTATTACATTGTCAGTTAATCACGAAGGAACAAGAGTGGAAGAGTATAAATGAATAATAAGATAAA
>JALOBF010000143.1 GCA_023228385.1 Bacilli bacterium | reverse complement strand
CCCCTGCGTGGGTCCGGCGGTTACCGCTCCATCTACTTCTCCGTCCCGGACAGCCTGAAAAGCCATTACTAAAGAAGTGTCACGATTGCGGCGGATTGAATTTATCGGATCTTTCTCCCCCATATCAATCCGCAGCGGGGCATGAATAATATTAATTCGAGACGAAGCCTTTAAGTTTTCTTTGATGATGTCTTGATCGCCATAAAGCGTCAGTTCCAAATCACCGAATCGTTCTAAAGCAATATCAACACCCTTAATAATTTCCAGCGGTGCATAATCACCGCCCATAATATCGATTGCTAATTTTACCATTATAGTTATCTCCTAATTCAACATATCTTTTTTGGTAATATAATTTTCATGGACGATATCCAGCAGTTTTTTATATTCAGGATTATTAAAGAGATAACCGCTTGCAATAACATAGTCGGCTAAATCATTAACTTCATTTAATATATCTTTATCCAAAACAAGGTCAGCCATTTTAAAAATAACATTACCGGTTTGCTTTTCACCGAAAAAATCACCGGGTCCCCGCATTAATAAATCTTCTTCCGCCAATATAAAGCCGTCGGTGATATCGGCAACCAATTGTAAACGGTCAATCGACGTTTGAGCGGTGGAATCGCTAATTAAATAGCAATATGATTGTTCATCGCTTCTTCTAACCCGGCCCCGCATCTGATGAAGTTGGGCGATGCCGAAACGATCGGCATCCAATACAACAATGAAAGTGGCATTAATGACATTGACACCGACTTCAATAACACTTGTTGAAACGAGGATTTGAATTTTATTTTGAGCAAAATTACTCATTACATGTTCTTTTTCCGCCGGTTTTAATTTACTGTGAATTAAGCCAATCTCACAAACTCCATGAAAATGAATTTTAAATTTTTCATAAACTTCACTTGCATTCTGTAAATCCATTACTTCCGACTCATCAATCATCGGGCAAATTACATAAGCTTGTTGTCCTTTGTCAATAATCTTGCGTAAATGATTAAGCACTTCCGCTATATTATCATAACTTAAATACTTCGTGATTGGCTCTTTCTTGTTACCCGGTAGTGTTTTAATCACCGATATATCCGATTCACCCAAAACGGATATCGCAAGCGTACGCGGAATCGGCGTTGCACTCATTTTCAAATGATCAATTAAATGCCCCTTACCGACAATCGAAACCCGTTGTCGAACACCGAAACGATGTTCTTCGTCGGTTATAACCAAGCCTAACCTTTCAAACGCAACATCTTTTTGGAAAAGAGCATGGGTACCGACAATAATATCAATATCTTTCTCATAAAGTCCGTCGATAATTACCTGTTTGTCTTTTTGATTGACAGAAGAAGAAAGCATTTCAATTCTTATCGGTTCATTTGCAAATAATTGCAAGAAAGTTTGATAATGTTGCTGAACAAGGACCTCGGTGGGAGCCATTATTGCTCCCTGATAACCGGCAGTAATAACCGCATATAAACAAATGGCGGCGACAACTGTTTTACCGCTTCCGACTTCACCTTGCAAGAGACGATTCATCTGATAAGGGGCGGCGATATCATTTAATATTTCCTGTAAAACCTGATTTTGATCAGTGGTAAGCTGAAACGGTAACCGCGATATAAAAGAAGCCACTTTATTACGATTATAATTAATGGCAATGCCTTGCGGATGATTTTTCCGCATGTATAAAAGATACTTTATTTTTAACTGATACAAGAAAAGTTCTTCGAATTTAATACGGTAGATGGCTTGAGCGATTTCATCGTTATCCTCGGGGATATTGATATATTTAATAGCATTTTGATAACTGATTAATTGATGTTTTTCCCGAATATCGTTCGGTAAAATATCGATAAGCTCATCACCGTAATTCTCAAAGACTTTTTCCTTGATTTCAAGCATTTTGTTATCAGATATACCTTTAATATTAAAGACAGGGCTGATATTATTGCTTAATTCATCAAAGTAGATTTCCGATGCGGTAAAAGATTTTAAATTTTCATTTAGTTTTCCGGTTAACCGAACATATACTCCATAATGTATTTTTGTTCGCAAGTATTGCCGATTAAAAATTGATACCCGGATACGGCGACCGTCAATATCGCAATAAAAACTTAGAATCACTAACTTTTGGCGGACTGTCTTCACGGTTGCTTTGGTCTGAACTACGCCGGCTACCGTAACATTCGTATTAGGTACAACATCTTTTAAATGGCGGATGGTATAATCATTAAATTTAGTGGGAAAACTTAAAAATAAATCTTGAACCGTATGAATATTATGTTTTCTAAGGGTTGAAACCATTTTTGCGGTTAGATAATCGAGATCACTTAGCGAAATATCTTTCATAACTATCTCCCATCTTTACATAAAAAAGGGCATAAGCCCTTATCCTATTCTACTGCTAGAATATAACTATAGACTTCTTGATTTCCTTCGATAACATCTACCTCAAGATTGCTATAATTTCTTTCAATATATTTTATAAGTTCGTTTATTTCTTTTTGCGAAACATCAGTACCGTAAATAATGGTAATAATCTCTTTTTCATCGGTTATGGCTTCTTTTAACAATCCCTTGACAGCATCAAGAGATCGCTTAGCAGCGGCAACGATTTTATTATTACAGATGCCGATATAATCATTTTTCTTAATTTTAAATCCGTTCAGTTCCGTGTCACGAATCGAATAAGTTATAAGTCCGGTTGTTACGTTTTCAATTACCGGCATAATATCGGCAATAACATCTTCCGGTTCACCGCTTAAATCAAGCATTGTTAAAGCGGCAAAACCTTGAGCGATACTTTTTGTAGCAACAATATGAATTTTACTTTCAGTATAGATTTTAGCCGATTGACTGGCTGCTAAAATAATATTACCGTTATTGGGAAATACTAATATATGTTCGGCATTAAGCGTATCATAACCGCGAATAAAATCTTCGGTTGAAGGATTCATGCTTTGACCGCCGTTTACAACAAAATCAGCACCCATTTCCTTAAACGCATTAATTAAACCCTTACCGGTCGCAACCGTTACAATCGCATATTTTTTTCTGATTTCCGACCGGATCGGTACTTTATAATGGTCTTCTCCACATTCACACGGTCCTTCTTCAACATGAACAATATCTTTATTTTCATTATGTTGAATCGTCATGTTTTCAATTTTTAAATGAATAAATTCACCGAATTTTTGACCGACATTAAGAATATCGCCAGGTTTTAACGTATGGATATGCACCTTTACAATATCTTCGTCCTTAACGGCAACAATCGAATCGCCTAAAGGCAAAAGCATATTGGTAAGCATTTTTTCTTCAAATTCATTTTCATATTCTTTTGATAATTGAAGAATGAACTCCGTGCAATAACCAAAATCGACTTGATCCAGTTTACTGATGAATTTCGTACCAACAGTATGCATTGCGCTTTTAACCGGCTTTTCAGAAACGAATTTACCTTCAACCGCATCAGCCATTCCTTCTAAAATATAAACCAAACCGGCACCGCCGCTATCAACAACCCCGGCATCTTTTAATACGGAAAGCAATTCCGGAGTTCTTTCTAATGAAGCACGCGCTTCTTCTAATAATTCTTGGAAAAACTCATTAATTGTCATCCTTGAAGATGAAATAGCCATAAGTCTTTCTGTGCTCTCCCGCGCAACAGTTAATATTGTGCCTTCAACCGGTTTCATAACGGCTTTATAAGCTTGCTTAACGCCGGTATCAAAGGCTTTCGCCAGATGAATAGCATCAACCTGCGCATAACCTTCAAATCCCTTGCTTATTCCGCGGAAAAATTGAGATAAAATAACGCCGGAATTACCTCGAGCGCCCATTAACATGCC
>JALOBF010000142.1 GCA_023228385.1 Bacilli bacterium | reverse complement strand
AAGGAATAAAAGTACTATCTAAATACCCACAAATAACAACTGTTCTAACATCGGGCGGCAGAGGAAATATTACCGATAATATCTCAACACTAAAAAAATTAATCCAAGAATCCAAACATATAAAGATAATGGTTGGCGGCGGTTTAAACTTTGATAATATCAATAGGATTATTAAGGAAACAAGGGGCAGGGAATTCCATTTTGGTACGGCTGTTCGCTATCAAAAATCCCCATTCGCAAATATTAATGAGGAAAAATTGAAAAGATTAATAAATCTGGTTAATAATTTAATATTCAATAATCAATAAATCCTCGATTCCCATTTCAAGTAATTGAGCTATACTTCCATTTTTAAAATAGTAGCATCCGCCTAAAGCCACAGGATTATCAGAAAAAGAATTAATAAGCACAACATTCTTACATATTTTATTGGCATGCAGACAATAGTCTTTTTTTTCTCTATTTATCCATTCATCAATATCATAATTAAGATAAACCGGCCATATCAATAAATCTTGACCCAATTTAAATCTTTCGGGATAATCCCATAAATCTCCGCATATTGCAATTAGGACTTTTTTGCCTTTTAAATTAAATGGAATAACATCCGTTCCTTCTTTATAATGAAAATCAGTAATAAAATGATTTTTCCACCCTTTGGAAATTCTTCTGTAGTTATGAATGATTTCTCCAGAATCAATTACTAAGTAACTTGAATATAGATTTTCTTCTTCTCTTTCAATATATCCAAACATTAAGCCAATACTTAACTCTTTAGATTTTATCAATATCTCCAGAATATATTGACTTGATAAACTTAATCCCCTATCTTTATCGATTTCATATCGCCATTTTAAAGCATCAAAGCCTTGAAGAAATGCTTCTCCAAAGCAAACAAAATCAACATTCTTCTTCTTTGCGCTTTCCATTGAGGCAAAAATGGTTTGAAGATTGTGTTTAATGTTATTATTAATAAATTTCTTTGAAGCTAATGCCAATTTCATTTAATTGCCTCATATTCTACGCTTATTATTTATAATTATAACATTTATCTCGATAAAAAGGTAAAATAAAAGGCAAAATCCCAATTAAAATGTATCTTGCCTAATTTTATATCTATGCCATCGGAATTTGCTTGATTATAAATTGAACTGAATTGGGTACTTTATTTTTATCGGATAAAAATGATATGGGATTAAGCGTTTCTCGCATCATCAAACCTTTAATTTTATATAAGTTTTCAATATTACCAATAATTAAGTCAATACCCGAATAAAAACTGATATATGTTTCATTATTTGATACATATAAACTATTGCTTAGTGTAACAAAACTTAAAGGGATTTGGTCAATCGGTCGAATACCGGTATTGATATCAACCGTTATCAATGCTTCAAGCGCAATGATAGGCTCATCATAAACGATTAAGTCATTAGTAATTTGATTCTGAATTAACGTCAATTTATCAATTAATCCGATGTTTTCCATACCATCACCATAAATCACAGCAAGACAGGTCCCGATTAACGTTTGAGACTCTAAATCAAGATTAAAATAACTTAACTGATTGGTTTTAATAAAATTGCCATATGCGCTAACCGCTGATTTAAACGGTTGTATAGCATTTGAAAATTGATTAAAGTGATAAAATAAAATCATAATATCTTCGATTATGGGGCTAATCTGACCGGGGAACACACTCATCACCATAACCAAATTGGCTAAATCATTCTCTATTCCATGTTTTACGACCTTAATTTGTTCTAGAGTGTGGCTGTATTCGTCAATATTTTTTACTAACTCGATTAAATCTTGATGTTCAAATAATGGCTGCAACCTTTCAAATAAATCTTTTAAGTTTGTAAGTTTATTATTGGCTTCAATTAAATACTGATAATTATTAGTAAAAACTTCTATTGCATCATTCACTGCCGGAAGCTTAACTGCTAATTCTTCTAAGTAAAATTTTAGAAGATTAACACTCAAATTCATTTGTTCAAGCGAAACATCAAGACTTTTATAAAGATTGGAAATTTGACCGAAAACTTCCTCATAATTACCGAGTTCCTGATTTATCAAACCTAACGGTGCGTTAAAAAGGGCTTTTAACTGATTTAAATCCTCTACACCCTGAAGTTGATTGGTTATATTTTCATCGGAAACCAATATACTCAATTGCGCTATAAATTCGGATAAATTACCGAATAGGGGTTGAGTTGAGTTTATTATTGGCTTAAAACCTTCATTTTGAATGTAACTTATCATCGGAATTAGTGATTCAATTTGATTAATGTCTAATTTTGATAAATCAATATTAAAATTATCCAGTAATGAGTTGAAATTAAACGGCTGAAAAGTCGCTTGAATTCCTTCAAATGTAAAATCGTCCGTTTCAATTTTAAGTTCATAATGAGCACTTGCGTTAGGCATTACCATATAGGCAATATTGACAACGCTTCCGACCAAAACTTTAGCCTGTGAACCGGTTGTATCAAGAATTTTATTGTGATTAATATTAATGGGGACCTGTATTTGCGCCATATATTCATTTTTAAAGTATAAAGATGCCGCCTCATTCGGTTCTACATCAATAATAATAGTTACTTCGCCCGACTTATTTGCTAAAAGCGATGCCGGAATCGGATTATTGTTTAATTTATAAGAAACATTTAAGTTAAACGGAAGACGAGATTGATAATACTCTTGATCCAAATTCAATTCGTAATAGAAATGATCCAAAGCCTTTAAGGCCGGTATCTTTGCAAATTCATCATCAATTAATATCGGTGCTGAAAAAGATAAATTATTATTGCCGGAATCATTAAAGTATCCATAATCCAAATAATAATGATTGTCGACGTCACAGATATGATTTACCGCTTTCATACTCGCTATTTTACCGTCCCAATCTAAAATGGTATATATGGTTTCATCTTTCTCTTTAATCTTTTACGTTGTCGGAAGTTTTATCTCATCTGGGGGGAGCGGTTCATTATTATTATTACAAGCGGTTAAAGTAACTGATAATACGATTGCTAAAAATAACACTAATAACTTTTTAATTGTTTTCATATTTTTTCTCCTCTTTAAAAATAGATTTGTTGAATGTCAGACACTGTATGGGACGATCTAAAGCCATCAAAACCGCCGGCAAAACAAATATTACCATCAGACCGGATATTAAAGCACCGCGGCCGATTAACCGGCCAATCTCTTTCACAAGCACCAACTGCGAAATCAATGCTTCCATAAAACCGGCTGATGCCAGTACGGCGGAAGAAATAATAATGGTGGGAGCCGATTTCTTCATGGCCACCAACATTGCTTGTTTCGGCCGTTGATACTTGCGAAACTCTTGATATCGGCTCGTTAACAAAACGGCATAGTCAATCGTGGCTCCCAATTGAAGCGATGTTACAACTAAGTATCCAATATATATTACCGTTGAACCGGCCAGATAAGATACCGAAACATTAATCCAAATAGAAGTTTCGATTAAGCCCACTAAAATTAAGGGTAGCAAAAAAGATTTAAACATTAACCCAACGATAATCGCTATTGCCAAGGCGGATATTAATTGTACAATAAACCCATCGGCGCTAACCGTATTTTTTATTTCAGCGGTTGAGGTTGGAACGCCTAGTACATAACAATCATTGCCTAATACTTGGCGGGCATTGTCAAGAACATAATCGCTTAACTCATACATCAGTGGTCCTTCCGCCTGAATATCAAGATACGCAATCATTCTTGTATAATTGGGTCCCATAAATTTCTCTTTTACTTCACATGGAATCAATTCGTCAGGAATCGATTTATCGACATCAGTAACCAAACTTTGAATTTTAGTAATATGTTCATTGATCAATAA
>JALOBF010000141.1 GCA_023228385.1 Bacilli bacterium | reverse complement strand
ACAAGGGTCACCTCAATATTGGAACCGTTAATGATTATAACTGCCGGTGCCGTTATTGGTATTGTCATTTTATCGATATTCTTACCGATGATGTCATTATTGGATAGTATTTCAGGGGAGGATGTTTATGGATCTTAATAGAAATCTTGCCGACTTTTATATTAATGACGGTATCATCGAACCGAAAGTGGCCGAGGAGGCTCTGGAAAGGGCCAAATTAAATCGGACCCGCTTTGATGAGGAAATCATTAAAATGGGAGCTGTTGACGAAGTTCTGGCCAAGCGGTACCTTGCCGGTTTTTTCGGCCTGCCTTTTTTGGAATTTAATGTCCTGACCATTGATCTGGATAGCTCCAGCAAAATCCCCTTATCCTACATCAAGGATAACCGAATTTTCCCGATATCCCTTACCGATACCTTGACGGTTGCCATTGATAATCCTTCCTCCTTTCAGGAGGCTCTCAATACCCGCCACTTTTATCATTTACCGGTAAAAGTTGGTATGATTACAGTGGAACAAATGGATAAAGCCATTGTTTATCTTGAAAATAAAAAGAAAAGAACAAGGGCGCTGCAGGATTTCCGGAACGACAAGCAGCAAGTGGAAGATGTCGATGACGATTTGAAGATTGTCAATGCTCCCGCCGTCCAGCTTACCGACTCCATATTAAAAGAGGCGGTTTCCATGCTTGCTTCCGATATTCATTTTGAGCCTTTTGAAAAAGAAGTACGGATCCGGCACAGAATAGACGGTGTGCTAATTGAAAGTAATTCAATATCAAAAAACATCTACCAATCTGTTCTGGCCCGTTATAAGATTATGTCCAACATGAATATTGCTGAAAGAAGAGTTCCCCAGGACGGGAAAATAAGACTGGAAATCGATAATATAGATTATGATTTCCGGGTTTCAACAATCCCGACCATTTACGGTGAAAAAATCGTTATCCGGATATTTGAAAACTCCACAAAACTATTGGGATTGGGCTTATTGGGCAACGAAAAAAAACAAATTGAAGCAATCGAGAATATTATTTCCAAACCTTACGGTATAATTTTAGTAACCGGACCAACCGGCAGCGGTAAGTCAACGACACTTTACACTTTCTTAAGAGAACTGAACAAAGGGGCGGTAAATATCACAACCGTCGAGGATCCGGTTGAAAATGTCATTGAAGGAATTAACCAGGTCCAGGTAAATCCCAAGGCCAATTTAACATTCTCAACGGCCTTAAGATCAATCTTACGTCAGGACCCCAATATTATTATGATTGGTGAAATTCGCGACGAGGAAACAGCGCAAATGGCAATCAGAGCGGCGATAACCGGCCATCTTGTCTTGGCAACTTTGCATACGAATGATGCCATCGGAACGTTGGACCGTTTAGTTGATATGGGCGTTCCCGCCTATCTTGTTCATGATGCCTTGATTGGGGCCATTGCCCAGAGACTGGTCCGGAAATTATGTCCGCATTGTAAAAAGAAGCACAAGGCAACTCCATCAGAAATGGAATTGCTGGGGATAACCGAAGAAAAAACAATATATGAACATAACGGTTGTAATCAGTGTAATTTTACCGGCTATCTCGGCCGGACCGCTGTTTTTGAAATTTTAACCATTGATGAGGAAATAAGGACATTATTATCCAAACAACGCATTCCCACAATCCAACTTAAAAAGATTCTGAAGGATAAAGGCATGATGTTTTTGGAAGACAGCTGCCGGAATTATGTTTTGGAAGGCGTTACTTCAATTGATGAATTTAACACAATCTTTTAAAAATATGATGTTGTTAAAACTTTTTGGATTAAATAGAATAAGCATTTCAACATGTCATAATGTTTGAAATGCTTTTTTGGATGCCATATTTTTACATTTGTTTGTTTGTTGAATTATTTAAAATAGGGGATATTCATCTGCTGTTCACTCTGATGAATGAGTTTTTTTAATTTCTATAACTTATCAAAGGACCTTAACTTTTCAAAATGAAAAATATCACATATCATTTACCTTTTGTATTACTTTGATATGATACTTGATTACAGCGTCAATTTAGCGCCTTATAACAAGAAATGTATTAACTGCAACAATTCTCTGAACTATTTCCTTATGTGTATCCTGCACATCTATTCAACCGTTTTACATTATTAAATTGGTAGGACGGTGCTCATAATTTTTCTGATTAAAACAGTCCTGACATTTATATCTGCAAAATGCTATGGTATTTTGGTAAAATTGGAACGAATTCCATCCTTTGCACATAGTTTAAGGGTTGTTCATAAAAGAAATATTAAATTTTCGGCTGCTTTGTATTGCGTTATGCTAACTGATTATTTCCGTAAGGTAATCAGCAGTGCATCACATTACGGGCAACTTCCGTCTATGGCATAACTGGCAATGGGCTTGTGGGTAGTGTAAAATATTTCTATATTTTGTGTTACAATTAATAATGCGAAATAGTAAGTTATCGGTCTATGCAATGTTTTTATTAGGTGAGATTTATGAAACAAAAAGTTTTATTTTATAATCAATAATCATTTATTTTAACGTTGATTATATTTACCATAATTTTTTATTATAATATTTTTACCTTTCTAAAATACCCAATAATAAATTATTATATTATACTTTATTTCTATTGGTTATGTTAGTTATCTGTATCGTTATGTTGATACTAACATTCAAAAAGAGTGATAAGAAATTTGCAAGGATATCAGGATTAATCAGTCTTGCTATTTATCTTCCTCTTTTAGTTATTCGTGCAATTAGTTTAACTATTGCTACTTGTTCATTTTATAATAAGCAAGAGGAAGGGCGCAAATGTGCGCAAACGGGCGCAAATATTAAAATTGTATTGATATTTAATGAATTAAAGAATATAATATATATGGGTGATATAAATGAATTTTAATGAAAGTGATATTATAGAATTAAAAGAATCATTAACTGATGATATAAAAAAGGAAATCGTGGCTTTTGCCAATACTAATGGCGGAACAATTTATATTGGAATAAAAGATGATGGAACTATTGTCGGTGTAAACAACCCTATAAAAATTATGGAATCCGTTAGTTCTATGATTCATGATTCTATAAGCCCCGATTTAACAATGTTGATTTCAGTTACTAAAATAGTTGAAGACAATTTTGATATAATTTGTATTAAAGTTGGGAAGGGAATTAATAAACCTTATTATATTGTTGCAAAGGGATTGAAACCTAACGGAGTTTATATTAGAAGCGGTGTTACCTCAATTCCTTCATCAGAAAACATTATAAGGAAAATGATTGCAGAAACTAATGTATACTTGTTTGAAAACGAGTTGACTACGCAGTTTGATTTAACATTTGATTATGCAAATAAGTACTTTTTAAGGAAATCTATTAATTTTAATCAAGAAAATCAACAAACGCTTGGATTGATTACAAAAGAAGGACGCTATACAAATTTGGGATTAATCCTATCAGATCAATCTCCATATGTTGTAAAGATAGCAGTGTACCAAGATGAAACCTCATTACAATTTAAAACAAGAAAAGAGTTTCAAGGTTCAATTCTTAAAATAGTAGATGATGTGTTTGATTATTTAGATATAATTAATCAGAAAAATTCTAAAATTATAGGATATGAAAGGGTGGACCAATATGATTACCCGCAATACGCATTAAGGGAAGCTTTTTTAAATGCCTTAGTACATAGAGATTATTCATATCTTGGATCTACTATTATAGATGTTTATTCAAATCGCATTGAAATTATATCGTTAGGTGGCATTACATCGGGTTTAAATTTGGAGGATATATTGCGCGGTATATCAGAAACAAGAAATCCTAAATTAGCTAATGTTTTTTATAGATTAAATTTAATTGAGGCA
>JALOBF010000140.1 GCA_023228385.1 Bacilli bacterium | reverse complement strand
CGGGCAAGTTGTGAAAGAATATATCGTGCCCAATAACGAAAATATCGTTGATTGGGTTAAAGGAAGAGATTATGATGAGTAAACCAAAAAAGCACTCAGTCGGCGCTTATCTGTTTATTCTGCCCTATGGCCTAATCTTCGGTGTCTTTGTTATTTTTCTATTAATTATTTCGCTCGGTTTATCCTTTACCTATTATGACAGCGTTCATTGGCCGACTTTTGTCGGGTTAAAAAATTATATTGTTTTATTTACTCAGGATCTTGATTTTATGCAGCATGCCTTCCCGAATGCGATTAAATATGCTTTGATTGTCGGACCGGGCGGTTACCTTTTGTCATTTGTTCTGGCCTGGATTTTAGCGCAATTACCGCGCCGTTTTCGGAATGTTTCCGCCATTATTCTTTATTCCCCTTCTTTAACGGGCGCGGTTTTGATATCGGTTGTTTGGCGGACGCTCTTTAGCGGCGATAACCGGGGAATTCTAAATTATTATTTATTGGAATTGGGGTTAGTCAATAAACCCGTTCAGTGGTTGCAAAACCCCGAAACTATTTTTTGGATTATGGTTGTGGTCGGACTTTGGACAAGTATGGGCATCGGTTTTCTCGCCATGCTTTCCGGAATATTGAATATCAACCGCGAACTTTACGAAGCCGCTTATGTCGACGGCCTTAAGAATCGTTTTCAGGAAATCATTTATATTACGATTCCCCAGATGCGGCCGCAGATGATGTTTGGTGCGGTTATGGCCATTGTTAATACCTTTAATGCTTCCGGGCTGGCCGTTTCCTTAACGGCCAGCAATCCGCCGCCGGAATATGCCGGGTGGTTGATTACCGACCATATGAATGATTTTGCTTTTGCCCGAATGGAAATGGGATATGCTTCCGCCATCTCCGTAGTTTTATTGATGTTGGTACTTTGTTTTTATTTTATGGCCAATCGTTTCTTCGGAGGAAAAAAAGATGCATAAATCAATAAAAAATAAAATGAAAAGAAGAAGAAAAGCATCTTATTTTGGGGCAATGATTGACCCGAAATCGTTTCATCCCAGTCAAATTAAGTTTTTGCTTATTTTGATTCCGCTTTTGGTGGTTACGATTTTACCGATTTTATTTATTATCGCTCATGCCTTTAAACCCCTTGACGAACTGTATGCTTTTCCCCCGAAATTTTTTACGGCCCGGATGACGCTTGATAATTTTCAGAGTCTCTTTCAGGCGACGGCGCAAACCGGTATTCCGCTGACCCGCTATTTATTTAACTCGGTGTTAGTGACAGCGGCGGTGATTGTCTTAAGTTTGCTTTTATCATCGCTTGCCGCTTACTCTTTTGCTTTTTTGGATTTCCGCGGAAAAAAGTTACTGTTTATCGCCAATCAGTTTGCGATTATGTTTATTGCGATTGCGGTGGCGGTCCCGCGTTTTATGGTGATTACCTATTTGAAAATCAGCAATACTTATTGGGCTCATATTATTCCGCTGCTCGCAATGCCGGTCGGGGTCTTTCTCTTAAAACAGTTTATGGAACAAATTCCGAAAGATTTAAGCGAGGCGGCTCTTATCGACGGCGCCAACAAGTGGCAGATTTACCGTTATATTGCGATGCCGCTGATTAAACCGGCCCTGGCCACCGTGGCCATCCTTACCTTCCAGCTTGCTTGGAATAATACCGAAACTTCAACCCTTTTTATCGTTGATGAACCGATTAAAACTCTGCCATATTATTTCAGCACTTTAACCCTCGGAACCTCAGCGATTGTTTCGCAGGGAATTCAGGCGGCGGCTGCCCTGATTATTTTTGTTCCGAATATTGTTTTATTTATTATATTACAAAAACATGTTATGAATACGATGGCATATTCGGGGATGAAATAATATGAAAAAAACAATGATGATTTTAATGATATTGCTGCTGACACTGTGTTTACCGACGGTTGCCGGGAGTGCCCCTTATAAAACGGAAACGGTTAATCGCTTCGGTGAGTTAATTCCGACCCAGGATGCTTATGAACCGTATTACAATCTTGCCGTTTTCTCATATGACGGTAATAAGGAGTCTTTAAACAAGCCTCAGGATATCTTTATCGACGGTGATGATTATATTTATCTGGTTGATACCGGTAATCGGCGGATTGTGATTTTTGATGGCGCTTGGCATTGCCTTAATATTTTCGGGACGGATCTTATGATGAAGCCGCAAGGTATTTTTGTTCGTGATAACCGGATTTATATTGCCGACTACGGGACCGAAAGCGATAATCAGTCCGGCCGTATTTTTATCTATGATTTTAATAAAACGACTAATACAGTAACCTTCTTTAAGGCTTTGGGTGTCCCTAAAAGCCCAATCCTTACGGTTGAAAATTTTATTTATCGGCCGCAAAAAATCAGCGTAGACCAAAACGGCACTATGTATATCACTTCGCAAGGAGCCAGCAACGGAATTTTGCTGGTTAATAATGAAAATCGATTTTTAAATTATTTTGCCCCCAATGCCCCAAGCGGTTCCTTTTGGGATTTGGTTAAAGATTTCTTTTACGGCAACAAAAAAGACGTTTTAATTACGAAAAAAATTCCGCCGGCCCCAATTAATGTAATGCTTGACGATACCGGTTATATTTATACCGTAACGCGGACGGTTGTAAGAAACGATCTTGGCGATGCCTTAAAACGGGTTAATATCGGTGGCATTAATTTTTTCCCCTATGATATGGTTAGTGCCGGCAGTTTTGTCGATTGTTGGAGCAGTGCCTACGGTACCGTTTATGCGGTTACCGCCAACGGTTACGTTTATGAATACGATATTGAAGGAAATCTTTTGTTTCGTTTTGCCGGGCCGATTGCCAGCGACGAACAATTAGGACTGTTTCGTTCGGCTTCCGCAGTAGCGGTCAACAGCCTTGATATTTTATATGTCGTTGACGATACCGCCAGCTCCGTTCAGTTTTTCCGTAAAACTAATTTTACGATTAATGTTCATATTGCCCTTAAACAATATACCGAAGGACGGTATCCGGAAAGCGAAATATTATGGGAAGAAGTGCTTCGTTACAATTCGCTTTTTGACCTGGCTTATAAAGGAATCGGTATGGCCAAACATCTTGACGGCAATTACCATAGCGCGATGAGGTATTTTCGGCTTGCCAATTCTCGGGCTGAATATTCCGAGGCTTTTTGGGAAGTGCGTAATTTATGGTTAATCAATCATATGGCGGACTTAATGATTGGCTTCTTTGCGGCACTGGCGGTCATCATCGGAGCCATTATATTAAATCGGCGTTATGCCCTGTTTTTAAAAATCACGGCTCCGGTAAAAGCTTTAATTTCGCGTCCGGGCGTGACTGATCAATTGGTAATGTTTAAATTTATCCGTCATCCCTTTAAGGCCGTTTATGATGTTCGTTATAATAAAAATATAAAAGTTTATTCGGCTTTTGGATTTTTACTTGTTATTTTTGCGGTTTATATTGTTCATTTGGTAGCCACCGGTTTTCTATTTAATCCGATTATTTTGGAACGAACGTTTTTGATAAAAGAAGCATTAAAAATTGGACTGCCGGTGTTACTCTTTGTAATCGGTAATCACTTGATTTCTTCGCTGATGTCCGGCGAAGGCACCTTACGTTCGATATTTATCAATACGGTCGGCTCCCTCGGTCCGGTTCTTATCCTGCTGCCCCCGGCCATCCTTATTTCCAATATTCTTACTTACAATGAAAGTTTTATTTATTACTTTTTGGTCACGGCCCTGATGATTTGGGTTGGGGTTCTGTTGTTTGTCGTTATTAAAGAAACTCATAATTTCACCTTTAAACAAACGGTTATTAACTTGATATTAACGCTGATGATGATGTTGATTATCGTGGTGGTTATCCTTTTGGTTTATCTGGTTATCGCCCAA
>JALOBF010000139.1 GCA_023228385.1 Bacilli bacterium | reverse complement strand
TGCGATGGAAATAGGCACTCCTCACGATAGTGAAATCCGGCTTCAAGCTTTAATCATGTATATAATCAATCGTTATTCTTTTTCGAGCGGTGATGTTTATTTGGATTACAGAGACCTTTTCGAAAAAGCTGCTGATATAATAAATAGAAATAATGCAGTTTTAGATTGGGAAAAGTTTGAACAAATAATAAAAAAACTTAATGATAACAAAAAAATATTTTATGATAAAGACGGCAGAGTTTATGATATTAGACTTTATCGGTCGGAAGTTGTTTTAGCTGAAAAAGTTAAATTTTTTCTTAATCGGAAATTAATTAATGATTATAATAATAATGATATTATTATGACTATAAATGAAGTCATGAAAAAATATAAAATCGAATATACGTTAAAACAAAAAGAAGCGATTATAACGGCGCTATCCGAATCGTTTATAATTATTACTGGTGGCCCGGGAACGGGAAAATCAACGATTATTAAAGCGATTATTGAAAGTTTTGCTTTGCTTTATCCCAGTGAAGCAATCAGAGAAAAAACGGCATTGTTGGCCCCAACCGGAAGAGCAGCTAAAAGATTAAGAGAATTGACTGAACATCCCGCCGTGACTATTCATAAATTTTTAGGTTATGAAGGCAGCGGAATTTATCGTTATGGCCCCAATTCCCGTGTTGATGCGAAGATTGTAATTGTTGATGAGTTTTCAATGGTTGATATTTCTCTTGCCGCCAGATTATTTTCTAGTTTCGAAGATGATGTCCGAATAATCTTGGTTGGTGATGTTGATCAGCTTCCATCGGTTGCTCAGGGGGATGTGTTGGAGGATTTGATTATCAGTAAAGAAATAACAACGGTAAGACTGGACAAAATTCATCGTCAGGCGGCAACTTCTAATATTATTGAATTGGCTTATAATATCAATAATGGAATTATACCTTATGATATTGTTAAAAAACATGATGATCGAGTCTTTATTAGTATTTCCGATGATAAAATCATATCGTCAATTTGTTTTATTGTTGAGCGAGCCCTTTCTCAGGGAATGGACTTAATCCGCGATATTCAGATTTTAGTACCAATGTATAATGGGCCAGTAGGAATTAATGCAATAAATATCGGAATGCAAGAAAAATTTAATTCGTCAAACGGCACCGAGATCAGAAATTTGCATCGGGTTTTTCGGGTTAATGATAAAGTGATTCAACTAGTTAATCGTAGTGAAAAAAAAGTAATGAACGGTGATATCGGTTATATTACCAGTTTAAATACGGAAAACGGAAAATATTCCGGTTTAACGGTTATGTTTGATATTGGCGGCGTTGATTATTCGCTTGATGAACTGGAGGATCTAACTCATGCATATGCAGTTTCAATTCACAAATCGCAGGGAAGTGAATATGATTTGGTGATTATTCCGTTTTCCAGTCGTTATTATATAATGTTAAAAAGAAAGTTAATATATACGGCCGTAACAAGGGCGAAAAAATATTTAATTATGTTGGGCAATATTGAAGCAATGGTAAAAGGTATAAAAAGAATTGAAAATAAACGAAAAACAAAATTAACGGAAAGAATTAAAACCAATATTAATTCAGCACAATTAACTGACGATGTTGGAATTGATGAAATGGTAAATCTTTCGCCTTATGATTTTCTTGATTAGAGAAATAATAAAATTGCACAAAAGTGCAATGCTTTAATCGAAATGAGGTGGAACTATGAATAAAGCTTTATCATATGTGATGATTGGCGCATTATGTTCTAGTGCAGTCATTCTTTATTTACAAAACAGGAAAGAAATCCAAAATGCCATGAACCGGCTGAAACAAGAAGGAATGAAGCAGGTAGATAAGATTAAAGCAACCTTTCAATAATCAAAAAAGCACTTTTGTTCGTACGGTCGTTGACTGATGTCAACGGCCTTTACATATATTAAAAGGCGTATTCTGTTTTGAATACGCCTGTTTTTTTATTCTTACTTAGCCGGTAAATTAACATAGAATAATTTTGTTTCTGTTTTCTCGGTATTTTTATTTGTAATTTCTACGGTATAACTTGCTCTTGTTGGTGTAAGCGGGAGATCAATTATCCTTCCTCGATTATCAATATATGATGGATTGTTAGAATAGAACTGAATTGTATAGTCTTTAAACATCGTTCTGATAGTATATTCCGCTTCAACCATACCAAGGAACATTTCGAAATTGTTGGAGTGACGCATTGTCATCGGGCAGTCTTTACCGCTGAAATAGTGATGTTGTACAACATGCTCTAAGCCTAGACCTGTATCTTCCAGCAGTTTTGCAACAAGTTTTGCCAGCAGTTGCCATGTCAGGAATACATCAGAACCTTGGTCGACACAGGATTCAATACCGATACTGTTCAGATTCCCACCGCGATTGCCGATTTTACCGTATGATTTACTCCACCAGCTTTTACCGATATACCAGTTGCCGTTTGTACCCTTGGTAACCTCAATTCCCATATCGTTTATTTCAGAAGTGTTCGGTATTAAGTTATCCGGTTTTCTCGGAACAGCCACATTGGATTTGGTACCGTCTAAAGCATAATAACCATCAGCAGTGATTGTTACTACCGGTTTCTTTTTATCGGTATAAGGAATACCGGAGTCAAATGATTCATATGGAGTGCCGGTACCGTCGCCGGCATGCCAAGCAATTTCATTATCAGGGATGTGATGATATATTCCGTCATTACCAACCGTATAATGCCAGGATGCTTCCGGACCGCTGTGAATATATGAGTTATGAGCAGCGGCACCAGCCGAAGGTCCGGCAGAACCGGTATCATGAACGGTAATATACTTAGTTTCTGTTTGGATATTGCCCGGTCGATTTTGTAAGGTTTTACTCAAAATAGATTCTGTTATTACTAAATCGGCGCTTAGATATTTGTTGACACTGCCGATTAGCTTATGTTCGTAATAGCCTTTTGGTTGAAACATAGCTTCATATCCAAAAACTTCGATATCCTGAACAAGCAAATTTTCATTGTTATAATGTTCTAAAAGTTCCATTAAAGTCGGTTCAATTTTTAAAGTAATTTCTCCGGAAATATCGGTGTTTTTAACTGTCGCTTTCATTGTAACTTCTCCCGGTTTTAGAGGTTTAATTTTTCCATTCTGATCAATTGTGCAAATATCATCATCGCTTGATGTCCACGCTATTTCTTGCTTAGCTCCGTTGGGCATAACTTTTGCCACAAGTCTTATCGTAGTAGAGAAGGTTATACGTTGATAACTGATGTCGCCGATTTCTACCGATTCCGGATCGGGAGTCAAAACCGTTATTTCTTTTTCAATCCATTCCGCAGTAACCCAAGAAGTTATTCTGACAATGCCTTCTCCTTCTTGTAAGCCGGTTACAACACCGTTTTGATCTACTTTTAAAATAGTTGGGGTTTTTGATTCCCAAATAACAGTATTATCTTCAGAGTAATAATCGTTTGCTGTTAATTGTATTGTTTGGGAAGCATAAACGGTGTCAGGGCCTACCAGTGTTAAGGGCTCTTCCGGTACACCCTCTGCTACAAGAATCGTAACAGTTACGGTAATATCAGGATAGTCTTTCAAAGAGACAATGATGGTGGTTTCGCCCTGACTAATGGCGCTAATTACACCGTCTTTATCAACGGTTGCTATCTCTGGATTTTCCGATGAAAATAATATCTCTAATTCTTTGGTTGTTCCCGATATATTCGGCACAATTGTTTCCGTTTTACCTTCTTCCAACTCGAAAATATTAGTAGTAACGGAAAGAGTCGGTTTTTTTCCGTTGTTATCTCCATTCGGTTCTTTTTTACATCCGAATAGGACTAATCCAAAAACACAAATTATTAAAATTAGAAAAAATGCATTTCTTCTCATACTTACTCCTCTTTAATAAGTT
>JALOBF010000138.1 GCA_023228385.1 Bacilli bacterium | reverse complement strand
GTTGAAGATGATGAGGCCGATGACGGTGATACCGAAGAAGACCCCATAGACGATGATACAGATGAACTCGAATAAGCAAAATAGCAATTAATATTTAACTGATTTATTGTATAATAGGGCCGAGAGGTATTTAAATTTGAAAGATATTGAAGATTATATAACGGCATTAAAGCAAAAAGATGAAGTAGCGTTTAGTGAAATATATTATCAAACCGAACACGCGGTATTCGCTTTAATCTTCTCCATTTTAAAAGATCAAATGTTAAGCGAAGATGTAATGCAAGAAGTCTATATAAAAATGATCAGTCGGATTAATCAATATCAATCCGGAACCAATTTTCGAAATTGGCTGTTAACAATCGCCCGTAATGCCGCTTTAGATTGTTATAATCAAAGAAAGAACGAATATCCGCTCGACCCGATTGAAAATGAAGATCTATTTCCCCAAACCGAAGGCGGAGCTTTTGTAAAACTGCAAACCGAAGAGTTGCTTGGTTTGCTTGATATCGACGAAAGGGAAGTGGTTATCCTTAGAATTGTTGACGATTTAAAATTTAAAGATATTGCCGCCATTATCGACCGGCCTTTAGGTACTGTGCTTTGGCTTTACAATAAAGCGATAAAGAAAATGCAAAAACATCTGCGAGGTGAAAACTAATGAAACGAAAAGAACTTAAGAAAATGATTAAAACGGAAATCAGATCCCTTACCCCGCATATTTTGCCTAAAATTGATTTAAAAGCGATTCCTCTTTATGACGCACAAATCGATGAAAAACCAAGGAAATCGCCTAATTTCCATGCTGTTGGGCGTCTTTCATTGCTGCTGGTCGTTGTTATTCTCAGTTTAACGGTATACTTTTTTCAACCTAAATTTGTTGATGAAACCCCTCCGGTTATCGATAAACAACCGTTAACGGTAAAGGAAGAAGTTTATACTTTTTCCGCCCTTTCCGCAATTTCTCTTTTTAATGCCAATCCGAGCAATAATCTATTAATTAATAACCAAGATGGTTTTCTGATTGAAGATCAAATCGCCGTTTTATCGAAATATCTTTATCTGATTGAGTTTTCGGTTGGCGATAGAAACTTAATCGAAATTAAAACATTACCCAGCGATAATCCCCTTTATCAAACCAAATTAGTTTATCATTCTTTAGATTTGTTGAATAAACCGATTGAATATGTTTTTTATTACAACGAAGAGAGCGAGAATCAAGAAGAGACAAGACTAAACGGTATTATGATTGCGGATTATCAGGAATATATCTTGGAAGGAAAGTTTGAACGCGAAGATGATGAAACTAAGCTTAAACTAAAAGCTTATATTACCAGTGGCGATTATGTTATAGTTGAGGAAAAGCGGGAAGCTGACGAACAAAAATTCTTTTATCAAGTCGTTCGTAATAATCAAGTTGTAAGCGAAAATAAAATAAAAATAGAAACCGAGGACGGCCGCTTTAAAATTGATTTGACTTTTGCGGACAAAGACAAAGAAATAGAATATAAATTTAAAAAGCAAAAAGATAATAAAATCTTAATCGAATATGAGATCGAAACCGTTGCTGGCGAAGATGAAGAAGGCGAAATAATCGTTTATGTTGTTTATGATATGGATAAAAAAATCCATCAATACAAATATATTATAAAGGTTGAAGATGATGAAAAGATTATTAAGGATAGGCGGCTGAAATCAATCAATCCTAAGACCTCATCAACAAACATTTAATAAAAGCTGGCAAGTATTAAGCTTGCCAGTTTTTATATAAAGTCAAAATAAATTTATGTAGCGGTTATGCTCGATATATATGCTTTTTCGTATAAAAAGTATGAGAAATTATTATTATGTCATGAAATCAGTATAAAAATTATTAATTATTATCATCATATAGTTAGACATCTGTCTACAATTTTTGATATTATGATAAATTTCTCTTGATTATCTATTACAATAAGATATAATATAACTTGAGGTTTAAAATATGGAAAGATTACAAAAAATTATTGCTAGAAGTGGGATTTGTTCACGGCGAAAAGCGGAAGAATTAATTACCTCCGGTCGGGTCACCGTCAATAACGAGGTTATCACGACTTTGGGTTATAAAGCCTCTTACAATGATATCGTTACAGTTGACGGTAAAGTAATCGATATCATGGAATATAAGTATTTGGTCATGAATAAACCGCGTTTTGTGATTTCATCAAGCAGCGACCAATTTAAACGCTCGACCGTTGTGTCGATATTGCCCGAACAATATCGCAAATATCGGCTGTATCCGGTCGGCCGGCTTGATTATGATACTAAAGGGGTCTTGCTCTTAACAAACGACGGTAAATTTTTTAATCAATTGGTCGGTCCCGAGTCCAATGTTGAAAAGGAGTATTTAGTCCGGTTAAACGGCATTATTTCCCAAGAAGAACTAAGAACTATTGAGGCCGGGGTTGTTATCGACGGTTATTCAACAAAAAAATGTAAAACTTATTTTTCTTCCGCCGATTATAAAAACAAATCATGTTTGGTCGGAATCATCATCACCGAAGGTAAATATCATCAAGTTAAAAGAATGTTTGGCGCCATCGGCTATGAAGTAAAACGCCTAACCCGTATTCGCTTTGGAAATATCACCGCCGACGGGTTAAAAGAAGGCGAATTTCGGGATTTAACCCCCCATGAAATTAAAATTTTATTGAAAAAACAGTAAAAAAAATAAAATCTTTACAAAATTTAATTGAAGTTAATGCCATTGTGTGTTATAATAGGAAAGTAATTTGAGGTGTAAAAATGAGTTGGCAAATTGCTATTGATGGTCCGGCCGGTGCCGGCAAAAGCACAATCGCCAAAGCGGTTGCGCAACGGCTTGGCTTTCAGTATATTGATACCGGTGCGATGTATCGTGCCGTTACCCTGAAAGCGCTGCGCCGGCAAATCAATATGTACGAGAAAGACGAATACAATTTTCTTAAAGATACCGTAATTGATTTTAAAGACGATAAAATCTTTTTAGACGGTACCTGTGTTTCCGCCGAAATCAGAAGTTTGGAAGTTTCGAATCATGTATCGATTGTCGCTCAAATCGAATATGTAAGAGAAAAATTAGTTTTACTCCAAAGGAATCTGGCAAAAGAAAAAGATGTTATTATGGACGGCCGTGATATCGGAACGGTCGTGCTGCCTAATGCTGATTTGAAAATCTATCTTAATGCCACGGTTCAGGAACGAGCCAAACGAAGACTAAACGAAAGGCTTGAAAAAAATCAAGCGGTCCAAACTTTTGCGGAGACGATAAAGGAGATTATCGATCGAGATTATAAAGACAGCAATCGATCCATCAGTCCGCTCGTAAAAGCACCTGATGCCATTGAAATTGATTCGTCAGAATTAAGCGTTGAAGCGGTGATTGAAAAAATCATCAACTTATTTTTGGAAAGAGGTTACAGAATGGAGAATTTAGAATTGAACACTAAACAAGAACAAAAAACTGAAGAAACAAAAACCAACGAAAAACCGGTTGAAAACATCGAAAAAGAAGAACAACCGAAAAAAAGAACCCAAGTTAAAGCTAATGCGGAAGAAGAAAAACCTAAGGAAGAGCCGAAGAAAACAACTAGGGTCAAAAAAGCAACCCCGGCGGCGGAAGAAAAAACTGATATAACGGAAGAAGTTGAGGTTGAAAAACCCAAAAAGAAAACAACGGCTAAAACCAAAAAAGAAGATGCGGTGGTTGCCGAACAAGCTGAAGTAACCGAAGAAAAAGCCGCGCCAAAGAAGAAAACCGCAACTAAGACTAAAAAAGAAGATGCGGTGGTTGCCGAACAAGCCGAAGTAACCGAAGAAAAAGCCGCGCCAAAGAAGAAAGCCGCAACTAAAACTAAAAAAGAAGATGCGGTGGTTGCCGAACAAGCCGAAGTAACC
>JALOBF010000136.1 GCA_023228385.1 Bacilli bacterium | reverse complement strand
TATAAAGGGGATTCTACCTGGATTAATTTAATAGCCATAACGGCGATAAAGGGAAGCGACGGCGTGGCCGGGCGGGAAGTGGAATTTCAAACGACCGCTGAGTATGTCCAGTGGCGCTACACGGGCGATACTGCTTGGACTAAATTAATTGATCTTTCTTTATTAAAAGGTACCGATGGAGTCCCCGCTACCATATCGATTAGTGATGATGGTTATTGGGTTATTAACGGTGAGAAAACTGCTTATAAAGTGGTTTCTGATATAGTTGAACCGCTTCTTTGTATAGTCTGTTTTGATTTGGCCGCCGGCGAAATGCCGGATGGTTTCAATCCGGTAATAGAGGTGGTAAAAGGGGAGAGCATTACTCTGCCTTTGCCGACCAAACAAGGTTATTTATTTGTCGGTTGGTATACCGGTGATACCGTTAACGACGGACAGTTCCTTAATTTTCATACCATTACCAAAGACATTACTCTGTATGCTCATTGGAAACTGGATTATCAGATTCTTCAGGATTATTTTAATCTATTTATATCAGATAACTATACGGTAAATACCGTTAGTCATTATTCTTATAATTATGAAGACGGCTATGCTGAAAAGGAATTATATCAAAATTATAAGCGATTATTATTGGATAATAAGGTATTGATTAATCTGGTAACAGAAGAAAAAGATACGTTTTCTGTTTACATAATCAATCAATATGATATTATGTTATATTCAAGTCTTCAGGATCGTTACTGGTATAGTTTATTTGCTGACGATGAGCGTATTTGTTTTAATGTCAACCCAGGCAACTTTTATTACGGAGACATTATAATGGCTGGTTATGTTTTATCATATTTCACCGATATAACCATGTTTGATAAACGAGAAGGCGTTAATATCTACGATTATCTACCGGCAGCCGATTTAATAATTGAGATATTTGATTTACCTTTCATCGGAAGTAATGATGGAGATTCAGAAAATTCTGAATCGGATCCATATAAGTTAAATGCGGAAATTTACCTTAATCTTGATTTATTGACCCTTACCCTGGAAGCTAATCAGGTTTTACCCGGAGACCGGAAAATCACATTATTTTTTGAAATAACATTATCTGAAGTGGGTACGACTCAGTTTGAAATACCTATCGATGAAGTTAAAGATTTTGCTTATTATCAACTGGATGACTGGATATTAAATTTTGATGCCGAATGCATGGTGACGGATTCCTATGATGAATTCATGACAATTATAGATACCGCGCGGACAGATGTTAATAATGCGGTTGACTTTGATGTGATTGTAGCACTGATGGTTTCAACTTATGAACAAATCGTTGATTTATATCTGATTTACGATGATTTGAAATCCGAAAAAAGAAATACAAAATCTGAAATGCAATATATTCTTATTGATTTGATTCAAACTGCTGATGATGCATGTATTGAGGAAATGCAAGATTTATTTGATAGTTACTGTAATGATATTGATTTGGTGGAAACAATCGATGAAATTTATCCATTGTATTATCAATTTATAGACGATATTGACAAAGTTTATGTCAGCGATAACGTCAAATATCAATTGTATGAATCGAAAAATATAGCTATTAATGAATTGATGTTTTTGTTTTTCGATTATAGAGAAGTCTTAAAAAATCAAGAAAATCTTGAATTATTGTATTATTTAATTAAATATTATATCGATTTCATTGATAAAGCCTTAACAATTGATGATGTTAATAACTATTTTAATGCTGCTATAGAAATAATCGAAGGGTTAAGTTTAGTGGATGATGGCGCCGCCTTAAATGAATATAAATCATCTTATAAAAAGCATTTTGAAGAATATTTCTCTGAAAAATATCATTGTTGTGACACGACATGCTTAGAGATTTATTTGCAGTTATTATACTTTATGGATGAGATCGAGAACGCATCTGATTTTATGACATTATATAAAGCCTTAAAAATAGGGAAAGCAACAATTGATGAATCATTTATTAATGTCATTAAAAATGAGTTGTTAAGTTATTTGGCTGAAATGTATGAATATTATTTCAGTATAGTAAACGATGAGGATCAAAATGAGGTAACCGATATATATCAAGATTTCTTAAATATTATTGATACTACCGATGATTGGGATACATTGACAGAAGAACTCGAAAACAGAATCTTTTCCGAATTTAATCATCTTGAAATTAATTCGTTAAAGCAAATTAAACATAATAAATCAATCGATTTAACATTTCTATTTGAAGAAAAAAAGCAAACGGCAACCGATGACAGTATTGTTGTTATGACAGAAATTTATAATGATGCCTGTGATGATATTGAAATTTGTGAAGATACTCTCACTTTAAATTTAATCTATGATGAAGCAATGAAGGCGATACAGGTTAGTTATGAATATGACATTCAAAAAATGGATATTCAGGGAATAATTGATTTTTATCATATGGCAATTGATACATGGTATTATGAAATCAGTAATAATATTAATGAAGATTCTTATCAAAAGAATTTTGTCGAAAGATTTTTTAATGATTATCATTGTGCGTTTAAATTAATTAATTCCGAAGATGAAGCCAAGCGTTTAATTAATGAGTGTCGTTTAACGCTCTCTGATTTGAGGTTAAGTTATGATATTGCTGATTTTGAAGGTTTTAAAGATATGTTATTAGATCATTGTGATGATGCATATTGGTATGTAAAATCATATAAAGATATCGTTTTAGCTGATGACTTTGATGATATATATCTATTTTATCGGGATTTAGCAAATGATACCGCAAATTTTACGGATTTTATTTATTATTTTGTTGAAATAAATTTTTATTTATATCGGGTTCTTGTTAATACTTTACGGATATCTAATCTTGAGTTGCTTGATGAGACTTATGTTTATTATTATCAAATAATAATAAGCGATGAACTTGATATATTAGAAACAGAATATAATCGGATTAGAACAATGATATTAACCATGTACATTGAATGGCGAATGTATGATGCTTTTGACGAATTTATAAGCTTCCTTGCCGAATTAGAAGTCTCTCCGCTTAATGAAGCAATTGTTAATGCTAAACACGTATTTAAAGATGAACTTGACGAGTTGAAATTAACCGCAACCGCCGAATCTATCATTGTGCTTGATAATCTTTACAATAATTATCTTAGTCAGTTTGATGATTGTGAAACACCTGATGCGGTAGATATCTTAATGGCAGAAGTTTTTACGCAAATGCATGCCGCTTATATTATGGATTACAACAAATACGAATTGAATTATTGGACTGATCAATATCTCGGATTAATTACTATCTATTATGATTTTATATGTGATAATGTAAATGGGAAAGATCTATATGATATTAGCGCTAAAAGTGCTTTCGCCAAAACGGCATTGAAAAACGCAGTAAGCATTGATGATGCTGAACAAACTTATAATGACTGGGTTTTGAATGTACCTAATAGCACATTTAATTATAATCAATATACAATTAATAATTTACGAAATATTTTGATTTGTTATTTGAATTCATTGTACTTTAATTATCCCGGTTATGACAGCGAATTTACTGCTCTTTATCAATTGCATAAATCATATATAGAGGCAGCTGATTCCGTGCGTGATATTTATAATAAGTTTCAAATTGGTTATTTTGCGATGAGTGAGGATATCAATGATGCCTTATGTGTTCTGACAATGCAAGACATTACTGATTTATATGAAGATAATCTTGGAACCATTTCTGAAGATGAATTGGCCGAATTTAACAACTATTATCAAAGTATCATTCAAACATGTAATGATAATCATTATTCCGGTATAATCTATTATCTTTATGTAAATTTTTATGATTTTTGTCAACAGTATATCTAGTAAGTAATTTTTAAGGATAAAAGGTCCCATTAGTGAAAATGGGACCTTCCTAAAGAAATAAAAAAATAAAA
>JALOBF010000135.1 GCA_023228385.1 Bacilli bacterium | reverse complement strand
AAAAGATTAATAGAAGAGAGATTAGAAAAAGTTTCTAAAATGTTTCATGTTATTTTCGTTACTGTGCCAAGGCAAGTAGGTAAATCTACTTTGTTAAAAAATAAATACAAACAATTCCAATACATTGCTTTTGATGATCCTTTATTATTAAGTACTATTATTCAGGAACCTGATTTTACGAAACTCCAATAATTATTAATGAGATTCAATATGCACCAACTTTGCTACCATATATTAAAATGGCATCTGATAATTCCGAGGAATATGGAAATTTCTTCTTAACGGTTTCCCAACAATTTCATTTAATGAAAAATGTGATTGAAAGTTTAGCGGGAAGAGTTAGTATATTGGAACTACAGGGCCTATCCGCTAGAGAAATATATAATATAAATTTTAATAATCATTTTATACCAAATGAAGATTATGATTAAAGTTCCCTTTCCGGTGTACGCAAGCCTTTTCAACTGCACGAAAAACAATTTTAAAACCCTTTAGCTGAGTGTAAACTTTTTTATAATTTCAAGGTGTACGCATTGTATTAAAATTGGTGTTTGCTTTCATAAGAGAACTAATATGCTTATTAACAGTGAGATAAATTTATTGATGAGGAAATAGGTTAAGAATAGTAAAGTTAGACAAATAAAGACTAATAACGTATTGCTTAGGGAACCAATAGAAAACGATGTTTAATAAAGATTAATTTATGGTAGATCTTATGAATTTAGAAAGATGGTTGTGGAAATGTAAAATTAAATCCACCAGGTTTACTTATTTTTTCGATGAGATAATTTGATTATGCGTGAAACCTTAATTTGACAAAAGCTGTATAAAATAATGTGCATTATAACATTTAGTCAAGAATATGAACTTCCGATATGTATTACTAAAGGAAATTGAAAAAATATATATAAAAGAAAAGAAGTATATAAAAATGAAAATATTAATATTTGGTGTATCATGCGTAGGAAAGTCAACTGTGGGTAACTTATTAAGCAAGAAAATTAATTATAAATTTTACGATTTGGATGAAGAAACAGTAAAATATTGTAATATGTCAATTGATATGTTTATAGAGTTTTATGACTCTAGAATTGAACGAGACAGCATTAGAGAAGAAATACTTTCTAACATTATTGAGAATGAATCAAATATGGTAGTGGCTGTTCCCCCTATACTTTATAATGATTATATAAATGATGTAATCGAACAGGAAGATATTATTGCATTAGAATTACAGGATTCAGTAGATAATATTTTTAGCAGGCTTATTTTTACCGATGAAAATGGAAAAACTTTAACTGATAGTGAAAAATATAAAAACAAACATAAGAATCATTATCTTAATGAGATAAAGGAAGATATAGAATTTTATAAGCCATCTTTTACAAAGATAAATAATAAATTGTATATAGATGGTAAAAGCGCTAATGAAGTAGCTGATCAAATAATAAAAAAATATTTGAATATAAAATAGTTAAGAATGTTATTGCTGGGTTTGCCTGATAAATTCCAAATAATCGACTAGGTTATATTCTAATAAAAACTAAGAGATAAAAAATAATGTTACAAAAATGTTGAAAAGATCGTTTTATTGATAATTTAACCAATAAAATCCTCTTCTTATTCGTTTTGTAAGTGTATAGGCTAGGTGAACATTTATGAAAAAAAGATTATTCTTGCTATTATTAATGTTTTTAATGTTACTTATTGGTTGTAATAAGACAAATAAATATCATTTAGACGTTGATGATCCGGATAACTACATTCTTGAAGAATTGGATAAAAAATATTACTCGGGAGAAAAGATTACTGTAAAAGCATCTATAATACATGATGTCGATTTAAATTTGTATTTAGATAATAAATTTGAATGTTCTCAAACGGTAATTGAAGAGAATGGAAATTATACTCATTGGGAGTTTTATTTTACAATGCCTGCGCATAATACTAAAATATCATTTAAAACTGCTAAAGAAAAAGAGCAAACTATCACAAGAGATAATATTATTTACTTTGATAATGTAGTTTCTGAAATAGTATATAACATAAAATTTGATTATGAAGAAACTGATGACACTCTTAAGTTACATGAAGAGTTTGCAAAAAATAGTGGTTTAGTGGATTTAGATTATAAAAATATATTTTACTTTAAAAACAGTGTTTATATTTTTATTTACTTTTCTCCTGAAAAGGATACAACTGAAGTACAAAAATTTATGAATAAACTTAAAGAAGATAATAAATCTATTATGTCGATTGATAAAATTGTATATTATAAGTATTCTAGTGTTTATATTCATGATCCATCGTTTTATAAATTAGAAGATAATCAAAAAGTCCCTTTTGAATTAACACGGCCATTTATTTTCTCAAAAGGAATTTATAGGAATGTTGAAGACATTCAAAATGCAATCGATGTTTATTTTCATGAGAATTCCAGTAAGTTGTATATAATGGAAAGAAAGGAAAAAGTAATAGAATCAATAAAATCCATATACAATGAAAAGTATTTTGAAAAGAATATTTTAATTGTTACTGATACTATTACAACAGGAAGTGGTTCAAACCGACAAGAATTAAATAGTATATACTTAAAAGATAATACCTTGTATATATTTGTGAAAATGTATTTTGCAAGTATAGGAACGTGTGATATGCAATATACAAAATTTGGTATAACTATTGATAAAAACGATATTAACGATATAGATAATCTATCACAAAAATTGTTATATAATAATCGAAAGTATAATGGGCATGGATTATGGTAATTTAAATGTAAGCGTAAAATATACGGCGCATTGCAGTAATGCGTCTTTTTATTTATACTGTACTAAAATGAGGTGATCTGCATGGAAGATTAAGCAAGCAAAAATTGCGAATACGGGCAAGGCGTTATTACAAACTTTTATAAATTTGTTAAATACTCAGAGAAGGATAATTCATTTCAAGGATTTATCGAGGTTGAAAGTTGTAGATAGTTCTCAATCAGTTAATGCCCCTAAGGAGAACAATGATGTAATAATTGAAGTTAAGATAATTGATATTTGTATATCCATAAAGTCGCGTGATAAGAATTCATTACTCCTTAAAGCCATTAAAGCCGCTCTAAAACTATGATTGATTTAAAGACTGTTAATAAAATATATTTAGATGACGATACAAATCGGTATGCTTTTAAAAGGAAATAGAATCGGCTTGGAGGAAGGGGTAAAAGCTATTTAAATCAGCGACAATTGAGTTATGATTTAAATAAAAGTGTGGCAAAATCATGCAAAAATGATGACGTGTTTAGAGATATAAAGATGATTTTTCAGATGCGTTTTATAAGAATTATGTTATTGATAAGCCATATGAATATGGTTTATACAAATATTCCAAAATTATTAATATAATACAATAAAAAGAAAGATTTCATCTACATTTTTTTAATAATATTATATAGTTTCGATTATAATCAAGCCATTTATCCTTTTTTAAAGCGATTAATTCGCGCGATAAAGATGGCCTAGGAATGTTTAAAATACATGCAAGTGTTTCTTTAGATGGAATTGGAATGATGTTTGAATGGCGTTTTTTAACTTGTTCATGCAAGTAAAATAATATCTTTTCTTTGATTTTCTTTTGTAATAATAGTTTTATTCTTTCTTGTGTTGCTAAGTGCTTTTTTGCTAATAAACCAAGAAAGTTTTCAAGAAGAACAACATCTTTTTGTAATAAAATAAGCAAGTTTTTACGATTGATAAAACAAATTGTCGTGTCTTCTAAAGCAATAACATGTCCCAGGTATTGTGGGTTTGGGGAAAACAATAATGATTCACCAAACAATTCGTCCTTTGTTAATAATGTAATGATGTATTCTTGATCACAAATGGTATAAGTAGTAATTTTAACACTTCCTTTTACAATTAACCCAATTGACCGGCAAAGGTCTCCTTCATTAAAAATCATCTCGTTTTTTTTATATTCTTTTAT
>JALOBF010000134.1 GCA_023228385.1 Bacilli bacterium | reverse complement strand
TTCATAAAACTGCATTTTAGCACTGAACGCTTCCGCTTCCACGGATGCATCGATAATTCCGATAGCGGCGCTTAACGGACATTTATCGCTGATAATTTTCATCGCAAGGGCCTGATTGATTGCGGAAAAAAGCAATTCTTTAATTGTTATTCCAAGTAAAGGAGCGGCGGGATAAAATAATAAGGGTAAGGGATGGCTCCGATCTTGTATTTGCCTTTCTATCCATCGGTTTTTCATTTATTTACTCCAAAGCACTTTTTATTTATGTTTATTTTATCCAATCTTAATTAGTCTAACACTAAAATAAAAAAATAATTGGATTGCCCAATTATTTTTCCAAATAATCAATTATTTCACCGATATACATTCGATGATAATCACCTTGCGGATAATATCGTACTTTTATCTTTTCCGCAATTAACTCTTGTTCTAAATCTTGACAATAGATTTTTTTACAAACAAACGCCATCCGCGCTTCGTCAAAAGTAATTCCTTGTGCTAAATATTCCGGAGTCAAATTACATTTTTTCACTTTGTCTTCATCGCGGCCGCTGTGAGAACCGAGATATACTAATTTATTGTTATAAATCTCATCAAAGAAAGAAACGGTAAAAACGTCCGTATTTTCCATAAATTGAAAAGTATAACGGGACGGCCGAACAAAGCAAATCAAAACATTTCTTCCCCATAATACGCCGATGGTCGCCCAACCAATCGTCATGGTGTTAAAACCCGACGGCGTGCCGGCTGTAAGTAAAGCTGAATCTTTACCGACAATTTTAAAAATATTTTCTGAAAATTGATAAATTTTATTTTGCATATCTACCTCCTATAAAAGCAACTCCCGCCAATAAATTCGCGCAGTAATGAATTGCAGGGAACATAACCATCATCAATATCTTTAAAGTACTTAAGAAACTTTACCAGTCGGTTGGCCGGAATGAAGTATTCGTCATTCCGATCGATACTTTCCAAAACCGGTAAAGCATATTTTTTCATAACGCCAAGTTCATAAGTAAGCTCTGAATTAAAAATATAGTCCGCTTGTTCCTGATAAGGATATATCCAAGTAAATTCACCGCGGCGAACTGAAGCCCACATTGAAAAAGTTGCCGAGGGCGGGGTTTTTCTAAATTTTGCATCACGCACGATTCTTCTTAACATCCTAATTTCGGATGCATTAATCGGGTTATGGTTATCAATATTGATTTGTGAAGTCGGACTAATGTAAATTTTAAACTTTTGATGCTTAGGGATTAATGCGGTTAAATGTTCATTTAAAGCGTGGATCCCCTCAATGATAATCGGGGTGTCTTCATCAATTTTTAATTTATAACCCGATACCCGCCTCCCGTTTTTAAAATCAAAATGAGGAATATCTACCGTTTCGCCCTGAACCAACGCCAATAAATGTTGATTAAAAAGTTCGGTATCCAACGCTTCAATATGTTCCAAATCAGGTTCGCCTTTCGCATCAAGCGGTGCCTGATTGCGATCAAGGTAATAATCATCGATCGATATTTTAACCGGTTTAATTCCCTGGGTCATTAATTCAATCTGTAAACGTTTAGAGAAAGTTGTTTTCCCCGATGACGATGGTCCGGCAATGGCGACCAGGCGGATATTGCCGATATCCGCTTTGATTTTCATCCCTAATTCGGCCAGCATATTATTGTGCTTGGTCTCGCACATATTAACCAAATCGACGACCGTATCGGCTTCTACATGTTTGTTTAGATGGGCAATCGTATCGGCATTGCATAAAACCGACCACTCACGGGCTTGGCGCAACATCCGTCCAAAAGAAGGTGAATCTTCAAATTCCGGGATATTTCCCCCGGCTTCGGCCCGGGGAAATTGAACAATAAAACTTGGATGATAAAGTTTCATATTAAAATGTTTCAGGTAACCGGTAGAAGGAACCATATAGCCAAACATATAATTGATATAATCTTGGCACTGATAAACATTTACCGAATCTTCGGTTCGGTATTTGATTACTTCGTTTTTATCATAATACCCTTTTGCATGATAAATTTTATTTGCTTCTTCTTTTGATAATTTTTTGCGCTCGATTAAATAATCATTGTTAACGATTTGTCTCATTTCCTCTTCTAAAACGGCTATGAATTTGGCATCGACCTTATCCTTAATCCCTTCAATATGACAAGCAAGCGAACGGGAAACACATTGACTGAACCTAACCTTTATTTCCGGATAAAGTCGTTCAAGTGCCATAATAATTAGATACCGCATACTTGTTTCATAGACGCGAACTGCATCAAAATGATTCAAATCCAAAAATTCAACTTCACAATCATAATTAATATAATAATTCAATTCACGCAACCGATTATTAACGGTTGCCACATAACATTCTATGCCTAACTCCTTGGCCAGTTGTTTTAATATAATCTTATCAGTAAAACAATATTCTTTATCTCTTACTTTAACCGTAAACATCAAACCTCTCCTTTCATGCATTAACAGCGATGTGATGGTTGTTATTACTTAATAATGGCAAAATCAATGAGAACAGCACCATTACTAAGGGATTGTAAAAAGTAGTATCGAAAAGCCCGTGTAACATCATATTTAAAACAATAAAAAGAACATAAGTATTGTAATCGCCTTTTTTAGTTGAGGCCCGTAATATTTGATATAGATAATAAAGAAACGCTACAAGCCCAACTAAACCGATGGTTGCTAAAGTTTGGATTAAATAATTATGATAATACACGGACCCGGCAACTAAGGAAATATAGTATTCTGAAGTATAGACACCACCGCCAAAAAGGGGATAACGTTTAAAAACTTGAATTCCTACTTGATAAAGAATTTGTCGCCCGGACAAAGACAAACCCCGATGATCCAAAGCAGCAAAATAACTCTTTACAATCCCCTGAGGGATGAATACCGATAAAGTAATAACTAGTATAATAATAACCGCTAATAATGATATTTTAGTGAATAACACTTTATCTTTAACATCGTGACCGAACTTTACAATAAACGGAACGATTACGATTAGAATCGCCAGATAAGCGCCGCGCGACAACATTAACAAGAGTAATATCAATTCTATTAAAACAAAAATCAATAAATAAAATTTTTCTTGGTTTTTTGAGTAAAGATAAAACGACAACGGAATAATCATTAATAAAATCATTGCAATATAATTGGTCATCGCCCATCCCAACATTATATGTTTATCCATAAAAAATTTACCCAAATCGGAAAAAGCATTGATTTCAAACATAAAAAGCAATACTTCACACAAAATAGCCAGAACCATATAATTAAAGGATCGTGCCAAATACTGACGGTTTTCTTCTAATAAACTGTTTTCTATTCCTTTATTATAAAAATAAAGAAATAAAAACGTATAGAAAAACATCATCAAAATACCTAAAAAAGGTGTAGTAAAATTTGGTGCATTAACAACCGAAAAAATCATCGCTAGCAATAAAAAAACCATACCAACAAATATTTTATTATTATATACGACTTTTTTGCGATATAAATCATAAACCAATATCGGAAAAACAATAACGCTTGATATTGTTGCCGGCAATACATAACCGGGTATGTATTCAAGCTGTAAAGATATAATTACCCCCAATATCAAAGGAATAAAACGAATACGGTTGATATCAAAAATAAATATCAAAAGGGCAAGCGGAAGCCCCACGGCAAATATAATTATCATCACATGAAATTTCCAATTAAGAACGGCGGCAGCCATTACCGTAAGAATATATAAGTCACTATCAACATAAGACTTAAATAATTCTTTAAAGCGGCTTATCTTTTTGTTTTCTAGTATCTTTGCAACGTTTTTTAACATAATGGACCCTTTATTTATTTTATCACGCTTTATTATATCACAGCGAATAATAAAAATCAATTCACAAAAACTCAAGAACTAGTTTTACCAAAAGTAGCAAATGTATAAAAAAACATCACTTAAAAAGTGATGCTATTTAGCTAATTGTTTTTTTACCTTATCACAAATATTTGAGAAAGCCGGTGCATCATTA
>JALOBF010000133.1 GCA_023228385.1 Bacilli bacterium | reverse complement strand
GATAAAAGAATAGCCGGTTATGCCCGGGAAAATTACCGTGCCGTAATCATTGCCGTCAACAAATGGGATTTGGTTGAAAAAGACGATAAAACGATGAACCGGATTACCGAAGCGATTCGCAAAAACTTTCTTTTTTTGGATTATGCTCCCGTCGTCTTTATTTCGGCTAAAAACAAACAAAGGGTACAGTTCCTGCTTACGGAAATCAATCATGTTTATGCGAACTTTACCCGACGGATGCCGACTAATATCTTAAACGATATCATGATTGATTCCGTTTTGCTGAATCAACCGCCGGATTTTAACGGCGATCGAATTAAGATATATTACGCCACTCAGGAAGATATAAAACCGCCTTCGGTTGTTCTTTTTGTGAACGATCCCAAACATATGCATTTTTCTTATTTGCGCTATCTTGAAAATCAAATCCGCAATAGTTTCGAATTCGCGGGGACACCGCTTAAATTTATTTTAAGGAAGAAGGAGTAAAAGATATGGAAGAGAAGATTACGATTGTCGGGGCCGGCAGTTGGGGAAGCGGTTTGGCCCGAATTGTCAGTGATAATGGTTATCGGGTTATGATGTATGATATCGATCCGATGATTGTTAATGAAATCAATACTAATCATACCAATAAATCAAAATTACCGACCGGATGCCTAAACGAAAACGTCAGTGCCACCACCGATATGGCGAAGGCGATTGAATTTGGCGATATTATCGTGTTGGTGGTGCCGACAGCGGTAATAAGACGGGCCTTACGTTCGATTAATCAAGTGATTACCGCGAAAAAACTGTTTGTTAATGCCAGTAAGGGGATTGAACCCGACACTTATAAGCGGGTGTCGGAAATAGTCAGCGAAGAGATAAGTTCGGAATATATAGAGGGCTTTGTCGCCTTAAGCGGACCGTCTCATGCCGAAGAAGTGATTAAGCAGATGCTGACACTCGTTACCGCGGCATCCCCCAATCTCGAGCATGCCCAGAAAGTCCAGCGCATTTTCAGCAATCAAAGTTATTTCCGTGTTTATACGGTATGCGATCTTATCGGTGTCGAACTTTGCTCTTCACTTAAAAACATTATTGCCATCGCTGCCGGCATTATTGCCGGGCTCGGTTATGGTGATAATACCCGCGCCGCTCTCATTGCCCGCGGTTTGGTTGAGATTGCCCGAATTGCCAAGGCGCTTGGAGCCGAAGAGAAAACAATCTACGGCTTGGCCGGTTTGGGTGATTTGGTCGTAACTTGTACCAGTCTGCATAGCCGTAACTATCAAGCCGGATATAAAATCGGAAGCGGTAAAGATTTGGAACAAGCCTTGGCAGAAATGACAATGGTTGTGGAAGGAGCCCGCAGTGCCATCGCCGCCCATCAGATTATCAAGAAACATAATATCTATGCACCGATTATCGAAGCGGTTTACGATATCATTTATCATAAACAAAATCCCCAGGACCGCATCAGCGAAATGATGCAGTATGATTTAAAAGAAGAATGAAAAAACCAAAACATTCCCAAGAAGGAATGTTTTTTTTGCGGAAATAGGGTAATTTTATTAAAGATAATCATATACTTAAAATGAGGTGATAGAGTGAATATCGGGAAGATTCTCAATTTTATTGCGCAGAACAATATTAATCCCGAAGATGTCTTTCGGTTGGTCGAAAAAATCAAATCGATGAATATGAAAGATGAAAACAATCTCCGTGAAATTATTCATGAGGCAAGTCGGATTGCAGGAAAAAAAATTGATAAGCAAAAAGAAGATTATATTATAAAAAAGGTATTAAGCGACGAAGTAACCGAAGACTTGTTTGAATTGCTGTAAAACTTTGCATAATTTATTTACATTTTGAATATTATTAAATAGAAGTTTTACAGAAGGTGAGGAAAATATGAGCGATATAATTCGAAATGTTGTTTATAGAACCAACGGTGAAATGTATATCGGGGTTGTCGGATCAGTGCGGAGCGGGAAGTCTTTATTTATTCGGAAATTTATTGAAAACAAAGTATTACCTTATGTAACCGCCGATTTAAAAGACAATATTATTGATGATTTACCGCAAAGCGGCGAAGGAAGAACCATAATGACGGTTGAACCAAAATTCGTTCCGGCAAACACGGCCAATATCGTTATCGATAAAGACTTAAAAATAAGTGTTAGGCTCGTTGATTGCGTTGGATATATAATTCCTACCGCAAAAGGTTATATGAACGAAGACCACACTCCGCGTTTGGTAAAAACCCCATGGTTCAGTGAAAATATTCCTTTTGAGGAAGCGGCAACTATCGGCACCAAAAAAGTAATCGAAAATCACACTCATATTGGGATTCTAATGACCAGTGACGGCAGTTTCGGTGAGTTTACCCGTCCTGAATTTGAGAAAGTGGAAGAACGGCTTGTAGAAGAGTTGAAAAATCTCGATAAACCGTTTGTAATTGTTCTTAATACCGCCGAAGCAAATACCAACAAAACCAAGGCTTTAGTCGATGACCTGGTTAATAAATATGAAGTTGGCGTTGTCGCCGTCAATGTCGCCAATCTAACCAACAGCGATATTGATAAGATTTTGTACGAAGCCCTAAATGAGTTTGATATTGCAAAGCTTGATATTAGAATTCCCAATTGGATTACGGTGCTTGACGATCGGCATCCGGTTAAAAACGAATTTAACACTACGATTAACGATGTTACCGGAGAGTTCCGGAAGTTTAAGCATGTTCAACTCATTCGCGAAAAACTCGCTGAATGCGAGCTCTTTGAAAAGGTTGATATTACATCACTAGACAGCGGCACCGGTGAAGTGGAAATCGAGATTTCTTGTAATGACGATCTATATAATAAGATTGTTGAAGAGATTATCGGTGATGCCATTAATGACCGCGGTAAATTTATTGAATTATTGCAAGATGCGACTTTAGCCCGCAGCGAATATGAAAACTACCGAAGTGCGCTGGAGGCGGTTAAGACGACCGGTTACGGTATTGCCATTCCCCAAATTGAAAACATGACATTGGAAACGCCGGAAGTGATTAAACAAGGTTCACGTTATGGTATTAAATTACGGGCTCTGGCTCCCTCGATTCATATGATTAAGGTGGAAGTCGATTCATCGTTTGAACCGATTATCGGCAGTGAAGATCAATCGAAAAAGCTACTCGATAAACTGCTGAGCGATTATGATAACAATCCCGAGCAAATCTGGGAATCGGAAATCTTCGGTCGCAAACTAAGCGAAGTGGTTAATGACGGTATCAAGGCAAAAATCTATCTGATGCCGGAAAATGTCCAATATAAACTGCGGGAATGCCTAGAGAAGATTGTTAATAAAGGCCGTGGCGGTATTATAGCCTTTATTCTATAAGCCAATTTAAAGTATTTTCTTCGGAAAATACTTTTTAAACTGATAAAGTTAAAAGCCTCTTTCGGTGGAGGCTCTTTTTTTATGGCAATCATAATTTTTTGCTAGTAAGTTAAAATATAATCATTTAAGCTTAGCAAATTATAAAATTTAATTATTATATGATTTAATAACACTCTGGAGTAAAAAACGACTATCAGAAACGGAGAGTCGTTAAGTTTTTAAAGGTTAAGATTATGGGAAAAGTATGATAAGTATAATAGTGCTATCTTCATTGTACCAAATTATACGTTCTATACCATTTTCTTGAATTTTTACTTCATATCCATTAATCCAGGAAAGGTAAATCACCAGCGGTAATAACATATGCTAAATCATATTCATTAGCCCCCACTTGTTATTCTGATAATACCATAGATTACCGCTTTCATAACACCGATATAGTGCATCGTAAGATTTATCTAATACATTCTTACCTACTTTATTAATCAAGATCATTTGTTCATTGGCCTTAACAATAGCTAAATCATCATAAAAAGCTGCGGCTCCGTCATACAAAAATTCTATTTTCACATTCCCCCTTTTGCCGATATATTCCCATTTATTGTCTTTTTCCACTGCGACTAAACCCGAATGAAACACTTGTAATCTTGGATTGTTTGGTTTAAAAAGTTGACAACCACATAATATAATCAAAAACAATAGTAAACTGATAATTTTCTTCATTATATCTCCTTTCCCACCGTT
>JALOBF010000132.1 GCA_023228385.1 Bacilli bacterium | reverse complement strand
ATCTTCGCTTCCCAGCGTTACAATTTTAAACTCACTGCTGTATGCAAATTTAGCGCTGTTTGCTTCAATAAAAGGTATGTTGCCATTAATATATACCCGTCGGGTCGAGAAAAGTCCACGCGATGTATCTTGCTTCGAGCGAAATGATATATTATATAATCCCGACTGATGATTAGTCATATCAACTTCCCAAGTGATAGCATCACCAGGTGTTGACCACTTGCTGCCACCAATGGCGTTTAATTTAATTTTTACCGGGTCAACCGGGTTGTTTTTAGGATTAGTGCGATCTGAAATTGCATAAAGCGTCGGGGACGTTCTTTCCTTAGCATCTTCGCCTTCAACTCTAATCGGGTCATCAAGGCTAGAAATTTCACTATAACCTAATTCCGCATAATAATCGCGATATTCCTGATAAGTAATAATCGGTTGATAAGAATTGATACCAATTGAAACAATTGCCATCGCCTCCCGGATTGATTCAAAAGTAATGGTGTTTTCACCCTTATTAAAATATAACAAATAAGGTTCAACAACATAACCGGAATAGTCACGAATAGATTGCGTGCGACATACATCTAAGATTTCTTCTTGCCTTGGCTTCATATCGTTGCCGCCGATATCCTGAATAATCGCATCTTTATCATGCCAATAACGCGGAAACTTAATATTAATTAAATCATCATATTGAATAGGATAATCTAAGGAAATATCGGTATTTATCTTTTGGTTAACGATTATTCTTCTTTCAATATTTGCTCCGCCTTGTTCCAACGGAAAATAATTAACATAAACTTGATATAATCCGGCTTGAGGAATATTGGGTATTGTCCAAGTAGCAAAACCGGATTCGGTCGTTTTATATGCTTCCACATTCTCTCCATTAGCGTCATTAATGGTTATCACCCCAAAACCATCGGCATTATCACTGGCAACCGCACCTGTTCCCGCAACTATGATATCATTGTCTAGTTGGGGCAGCATATTTCTTCTATATAGTTCATCAAAATTTAATTCATAATCATCCAAAGCATCGGCCTGTATCCCTTGTTTCATCTTTAAAAAGTTTTTATAACTTCCGTCCGGGATTAATACGGACGGGGCCATTGATTTTGAACTGATATGATTAGGATTAAAACTTTGCACTACCACTACGGTAAACGCAGTTAATAAGAGCGTTAAAAGGAATAACCATAGTCCCTTTTTAATCATTTTAGAATTAAAATTAAATTTGCGCTTCATTATCTCCACCTCTGATATAGTTTAATGTCATTTCTACAAAACAATAAAATTTATCGATATAAGATAAACTGCTGGCAAGGCCACCCGATTTATTGCGATAAAGCCATAATCTTTTTTGCTTGGTTATAAAATCTTCGCGGGCGGTGATAACTTCTTTAAGTAACTTTATCCTTGTCGCCAAGGCAATTTTATCATTATATGCAATATTGAGTTTATGGATTATTTTCAAGAAAGCAATGGATTGAATCAATTCGTCTCGTACAATATCGCCATCTTCTGTATCCATTTCTGCCAACGCAATCTCTTCTTCTTTTAGTGTTAAAAAGCGCTCAAGCATCAAATATTTATCATAATCAAGAATTATCGATGCCGTTCTTTGTTGATAATATCGGCAGGAGTCAACTTCACCTACGGCATAAGTTGCCCACATAAAATTATGAAAAGTAGCGGTTCCGTTGGAACGATATTCATTAAGATAACGATAATAATTTCCTAAATCAAGTACAGCATCAGCAATGATGTTTTTATTATCATTGTAAACAAAACGATTAAGATAATCGCGAACTATAAAATAAGTGCCTTCCGCTACCCGCCAACTCATCAGCCCGGCATAAATTAAGGCCGGATATGAAGTCGGTAGAAACTGTAAATGTCCGAAATCACCCCAATCGGTCAGCAACACTCCTTCGCCGGCGTATATTTTTGTATATACACAAGCATTTGTGATGTTTTCCCACCAATCGAAAGTTCTGCCGGTAAAACTGCACCAACTGGTTGTACCGGGGGCTGCCATAAACTTGATTCCCAATTCTTTAAGCTTTTTTAAGTTTTGAGAAAACGGATATCCGGCATCGTATCCCCAATCAATAAAAATCATATCTTGGGGTAAACGCTGTAATAGTTCCGGATGTTTAATCAAAACATCGCCCCAAATAAGTGGTGTTTTATCATATTTTTTAATTTCACAATATGCTTTTAAAACATAATCGATATAGACATTACCCACACCATACTGCTCGCATGCTTCCTTTGATTTTCCTTTTCCCAATTCAAACGGCTCATCAAAATTCATATTAAAATACCGCGAGGAAGAATTCGGCAACATATCATGATACATTGTTTTAATCAAATCCAAAGAGCGTTCGTCAAGCGGATTTAAGGTACCGGGTTTCCGATGCCGTCCCCAAAGGAAAAGGCCTTCCGGTAATTCCGCCAAATCTTTAAACTCTTCTTTTTCTAGCCATTTAGCCATATGACCGAAGCCGTTTTGATTCGGTACCAAATCAATGAAATTTTCCCGGGCATAATTTTCCAACTCCCGGTACTCTTCCACTGATATAAACCCGTCTTCCGCTAAATAGTGCTTAAAAGACGGATAGCCATAACTGAATCCCTCAACATATAGTTCCAAATGATTCATTTTAAGATCGCTCATGAAGTCAATTATTTTTTTTACGGTGGCGATTTGCGGAACCTTATCGCGACTGACATCCATCATAAAACCACGGATTTTCAAATCTGGTTCATCTTCGATAACTAAGGTTCTAATCCGGCCTTGAGCCCCTCTTATTAATTGCAGTAATGAAACGGCAGCATAAAAAGCACCATTTTCATAATGATAAAAAACAGTAATCTTATCTTCACTGATTTCCAGTCGATAAGCTTCTTCATTTAAACTAAAATCGACGAGGAATAAAATATCAGCTTCTTTACGATTTCCTTCTTCGCATTTTAAAGATGCAGATAGTTTTTTAAAAACGTTTACCATTTTATGATTAAAAAAAATGATGAATTTATTCGGCAAAACATATTCTTTGTTGCTTAAAAAATTCATCTTTTTGACTTTAGGGTATATTTTATACATAGATTCTCCTTATTCCCGGTCAAAACACAAGGATGACACCTTACTATGTATTATTATATTATAAAATGCGTTTTTTTTCAAGGTGAAATTTAATATTTGTTTTCCGTTTTCTGATTAATATTCATAGTTATTGCTTCTGCCTTACAAGTTATGGAAAAAACAAATAGATAATGTTTATTATTTTTAAAAATATGTAATATTAACGGTAAGATTAAAAAGGGCTGATATTACACAACCCTTTTTAATCTTATTTAAATTGGTTTAACCGATTTAGTCCATAATTGTTTAATTTTCTTTCTCGCTTCTACTAACGAAGCAACATCTTCAATAACCAAGTTTCTATATGTAAAAAAGATGGTACCCGCGATATTAGAATGATTTTGATTATATTTAAGCTGATTAATTATTTCATCGGGATTGCTCCAATTTCCTTCATCACGATAACGATATAAACCTTGACCCATATAAAGTTTAATATCGGTTTCGGTAGCAATTTCGGCCCACCATTTGGCCAAATCAGCATACTTTACAATCTCGAAAGTTGTTCCGTCTTCGGTTGTTCGCCAATTGTCAAACTCAAAATAATTTTGAGGAACAACATAATCAATCCATTTCATCTTCATCCAATAATAAATATCAGCATAAAGACCGGAATAACAGTTAAAACAAGTATGGTGGTTGTCTGAACCCCGCTCCCAGGCTGATTCATTCTTAACATCAAACCATTTACGATTAGTACGGTAAATACCAAACGGACTAATTCCAAATTCAACTTTTTTAGGTAATGTTTTAAGTTTATCCGAAATCATTTTAATCAGGCGATTAACATTATCGCGCCGATAATCAGCAAGACTATTAAAGCCGGAAGCACGAAACTTCTCATCCTCCCGATCATCAATTATCGCTTCATAAGGATAAAAATAATCATCCATGTGAATTGCTTTTACATTGTATTTCCGGGCAATTTCAAGTGCACTGTTTGATACAAATTCTCGAACTTTCTCACTGGCCGGGTCTAGGATAAGTTTGGCTTGAACTGTTTCAATTACCAGTTCAGGATGGAGCCGAGCGAAATTGTTCGGGGCCAGAGCGTTTAAATA
>JALOBF010000008.1 GCA_023228385.1 Bacilli bacterium | reverse complement strand
TTCCATTGTGATTTTTGCTTTATAAATTTCTCTAATGCCGATAATCGTCGCCGGGAATAAAGTAAAACTCGTAATATTAAGCAACATTAGGGTAATCATTGCGTGAGTCGCATTTTCTTTATTCTCATTTTCTTTTTTCATTTCTTTTAACGCATTGATGGCCATCGGGGTGGCCCCGGCCCCCAATCCCAAAAGATTGGCGGCAATATTGGCGCAAATATAGCGGTGAGCGGTACTGTCCGGGGCTAAGTCGGGAAAAATTTTTTGCATCGGTTTTCTAAAAACACGGGCAAAGCTATCAATTAAACCGCTGTCAATCGCAATTTCGAACAAACCGTTATAAAAAACAATCAGGCCGCCGACTTTTATCACCAAATCAAGCGTTCGGTAAGGAACATCCAAAACAGCATCAACCATTGCTTTGGTATTGCCGGTTACTATTCCGTAAAACAAACAAAACAAGACAATACCGACCCAGATTTTATTCATCAGTAATACCTATAAATATCGGTCTTAAAAACTTCGACCCCATCCAGATAAAGGACCGCCTTCCCGACAATTAAATTATTTAAAGGTTTTTTTAACAGATAAATAATGCAAGTTAATTTTTCCCCTTCTTTTATCGGATAACGAATATCATCGTTAATCATCGGGGTAGCCGGATATAGGTAATCATTAACCTTAATAATCTGGCGTTTGATAATTGTGGCGATTTTATAATTGGCATAACCGTATTCAAAAAGATTTTTATGAACAGCCCAATCGTTGCCGCAATTAAAGGTAACGACAATCAATTCCATTCCATCGCGTTGGGCGCTCGTCACCAAAGTTCGTTTGGCTCTCATGGTATAACCGGTCTTCCCGCCGGTAACATAATCAAGCGACTGAATTAATTGATGTTTATTTATAAAATACAGATGGTTACCATCAGATGTTTTCGCAACATACTTTTTGGTCGAGGTGATTTTCCGGAATATTTTATTGTTTAGGGCATAAGCCATTAAAAGAGCCATATCATAGGCCGATGAATAGTTGGCGGACTCATCATCAAGCCCCGACGGATTGGAAAAACACGATGAGTGCATTCCGATTTTTTTGGCCGTTTCGTTCATTAAGTAGATAAATTCATCATAATTCCGACCGACATTGGTTGCGATTAAATAGGCGGCATCATTACCGCTTCTTAGCATTAAACCATATATTAAATCAATAAGCTTAATGCGGTCGCCCAGTTGCATATAAATGCAGGAGCCGATTTGGCGGATAGTAGCGTTATCGACAATACAGTATTGATCCAAATCACCGTGTTCAATCGCGACAACAGCCGTCATAATCTTTGTAATTGAAGCGGTCAAATAGCGTTCTTCAATATTTTTACCGTATAATATCCGAGCCGAATCTTTCTCCATCAAAATCACGGAAGCGGCATCAACCGATAACGCAGCCTTAACCTTAACCCCACCATAACCGGCAAAAACAATTAATAATATCAACAATATTTTCTTCAAAGTCCCTCACCCTAATAATTATATGACCCGATAAGACTATTTATTTTATGTTTTCACATAATAGGCACATCATTTAAACGTATAATCCACACCCGAGCAAAAGCCAATCAAAAGGGTGGCGCAATGCCGTTTAAGTTTTATTAAAAAACAAAAGAAACATCAAGATAAAAATTGCTGCCGTACTATTTTAGTTTCCTCTTACGTTAAAAACCGAACCGGTTATATACCGGCTCGGTTTTCATTTTACCGAATATGATATGAAATGAATTTGCTTGAAAATATCGGTTCCGATTACGGTAGTGTAAAATATTTATGGGTAGATAGGATATAAGGTGGTCCCTAATAATTGACGCCGCGTCATGGCAAAATAAAATAATATTGCCGTTTTTAGTTACCACCATATCTTTGGACATATATTCAATTGCAAATTGAAAAGTAGTTGAAAAATCTTCACAGTCAAGCTTTATAACCTTGCTGATTAGATTATTACTCCGAGCAAGATATAAAGCACCGTCTAGACAATAAAGAACATGGGGGTTGATATTCAGATTAACGGTCTAATAAGTCTTATCGGAAAAACTATAGACATCCAAGGCAGAATCATCGATCCAGTAAAAACAATCACGTTTTTTATCATAAACCGCATCGTTGACGGCAGCGCTTTGAAGTTTTAACAGAAAAGTCTTACCGGCATTGCCGATAAGACTTTTTATTTCATCTTGACATCAACTTCCATATCGTCGACTAAAATTGTCTTTTCCAAACGGGGACGGGCGATATCGGATAAAGCCGTTGCCAATGTTTCGGCCGCAAGCCGATCGCGGTAGGCGGCAATCACCCGATTTATTGCCTTATCCTTAGCTTTTAGACTGAGTTGAATCCGATCGGAAACATTAAATCCCGCCTCTTTCCGTAAAAGTTGGCATTGGCGAAGGAGTTCCCGATAATAACCTTCATCGATTAACTCCGGGGTCAGTTTTACCGATAAAGCGATTAAACAATCATCATCTTCAAACCAGGCAACCTCATCACGGTATTCGGCTTCAAGTTTAAGTACTTGTTTCGGTAACATAACCCCCGCGAGATTGACCGTTTCTTGATGATGATATTCCCAAATTAATTTTTCCATTTCCCCATTATCAAGACCGACCAATAAATCTTTGACGGTATTAACCTTGTCTTTTAAAACCGGACCGGCTTTTCGAAAATCAAGACTTAAATACTGTTTTTGCAGTTCCGCTTTGTTTTTTAGAAAACAAATTTCCTTGACATTAATTTCATTCGTAAGCGTATCATAATAAGATGTTATTAACTCCACCTTATAACCTAAAAGATAAAGTTTTGATAAAGGCTGTTTGATTTTTAAATTTTTTTCGTTGCGTAGTTTTAACGCACCGGTAATAACTTCTCTTACAGTTTCAACTTCCGAAAGGATTTCCTCATTAACGGTTACCACTTCGGGAAAAGACGTTAAATGAATGGAGTGTTCTTCGTCCGGCTCAATATCAAGCACCAGCGAAACCCAGATCCATTCGGTCATAAAAGGAATTATCGGGGCCATTGTTTTTGCCATGGTTTTAATCGCTTGATAAAGCGAATAATAAGCGGTATATTTATCCTCGTTCATCTCCGATTTCCAGAACCGTTTACGATTGATTCGGATATACCAATTGGAAACATCGTCGACACATTTTTCAAATAACTTAACAATCTCCCACGGCTCATAGGCTTCATAAGCTTTTTGCGCTTCACGCCCAAATTTATTAACCCGGGACATAAGCCAAATATCAGACTGATCGGTAAGCTCCGGGATCCGTTTTAAAACCGGACGGTCGATTTTGTAATATAAGTCGAAAAAAACAATAATATTCCAGAATGACAAAAGCCGGCGGCGGGCATCGTCGCCTAAAGAAAAACCGAAACGGACTTCGCTGGTAGCCGGAGTCGATACATAAATATAACGGGAAGCATCGGCCCCGAGCCGTTCCGCCGCTTCTTCAAATCGAATCATCCGACCGGTTTTGGAAAAACGGGACCCATCTTCGGAGACCACAATACCGTGGGTTCCGACTTTCTCATAAGGCGGTTCGTCAATTAAAACCGTTGACATAAAGAGCATCGAGTAAAACCAGAGACGAACCTGCTCATGCATTTCAATAACATATTCGGCCGGAAAATAAGACTGCCAATAATCCCGATCTTCAAAATATTTTAAGGTTGAAAAAGGAACAATCCCAGCATCAAGCCAAACATCGCCGACCTCGGAAATCCGGGAAACAGCCTTCCCGCACTTTTCACATTTTATTCGGACATCATCAATCCAGGGCCGGTGTAATTCTTTAAGCTTATCAACCGCTTTCGCCTCAACCGCCCGGACCCGCAATTCTTCCTTACTGCCGATAACGGTAAGGTGACCGCATTCGCACGGATAAAACGGCAAAGGCAAACCGTAAAACCTTTTTCGGGAAATATTCCAATCCGACATATTCAGCAGCCAATCTTCCATTCGTTTGCCTTGGTATTCGGGGAACCACTGCACTTTTCGGGCATTGGCAATAAGGCGGGGTCGGAGTTCTTCAACATCAATCGCCCATTCCTTACCCAAGCGGAAAAGAATCTCTTTTTTGCAGCGCCAGCATACCGGATAACTATGGGTATAAGGATGAACCAAAAAAAGTTTGCCTTGCTGTTCAAGTTTTTTAAAGATCAGCTCGCTGACCTTTTGGGCGGGTTTGCCTGAGAGAAAACCGAAATCATGATAAAAGTCGCCGTTTTCGTCAATCGGCATGATAACGGCGAGATTTTCCTTTAAACCTAAATCATAGTCCTCGGCACCGCAACCGGGAGCGATATGAACAACGCCCGAGCCTTCATCCGCGGACACTTCGTCCCATAGCACAATCCGATGATCAACCGTTTTTTGGCGGGGAAGTTCCGGCAATATCGTTTCATACCTCTTGCCGCCTAAATCTTTGCCTTTCAGTTCCGATAAAATCTTACCGCCCTTTTTATGAAATTCCTTAAAATAAAGTTCTTTCACCATAATGATGGGTTTTGCCTCACCGGGCAAACTAACTTTTAAATAAACTAAATCGGGGCTCACCGCCAAGGCCGTATTGCTGGAAAGAGTCCAGGGCGTAGTGGTCCATACCAAAATATTACTGTCGCCGTCAACCAGGGGTAACTTAATAAATACCGCCTGATGCTCTACTTCTTTATAGGAGCCGGTCATTTCATGTTCGGACAGTGAAGTGCCGCACCGGCCGCACCACGGCATCGGGCGATACAGTTGTTTCAGCCAGCCCTCGTCATGACACCGTTTCAGCATGGCCCAAATACTCGTAATATTATTATCGTGATATGTATAATAAGAATTATCCCAATCCATCCATTGACCAAGCCGTTTGGACTGCTCGGTAATAATGCCGCTATATTTTATCACTCGGGCAACACAAGCATCGGTAAAATTATCGAGTCCGAAATCCTCGATATCTTTTTTCGAAGTAAACCCAAGTTCTTTTTCCACTTCGACTTCAACCCATAAGCCCTGCCCGTCAAAGCCGTTACGATAATGCGAGGTATAGCCTTGCATTGCTTTATAACGTAAACAGATGTCTTTTAAAGTACGGCCCCAAACATGATGCATTCCCATCGGATTGTTGGCGGTAATCGGCCCGTCAATGAAACGATATTTTTCGCCGTCTTTATTTTTTTCAAGCAACTTTTTAAACGATTGATTTTTATCCCAATATTTCAAGACGGCTTTTTCGTTTTTTATAAAGTCGTACTCCGATTTGATTTTAAACATAAAAACTACCTCCTTAAATGAAAAAACTTTTCCTATTATAAATAGAAAAAGCCATTAACCACTATTTACAACATACTAATCATATGCGTTCCCGATAACGGGGGAATTCCGTTAATTCTTACTGTAAGTTCGGAATTACAACAATAGAAGGATATTCATATTAAACTACTAATATCGGGTTTCCACCGGCTCCGACTCACTGTGATGCTTGGTTTAATACTACTGTTTCTATTCTGGTCTTTAATATTCAATAGATATTTTATGATATTTTTCTTATTATGTCAATCCTTTTTTAAAAATTTATTTTTTTAAGATATCCAGTTGCTGCCGATAGATATAGAGACGGCTTCGTTCGTAATGACCGGAAGGTTCTAATATTTGCATCCGAACGAGCGTCTTAACGCTATTGGAAACAGCGGGAAAAGATCTGTTTACGGCGGAACTAAGTTGTTTAATCGGGGCAAGCGGATTAAAAACCATATATTCGACCAAAGAAAAAAGAGTATTTTTAATTGTATTGGAAAATGACGATTCCATTATTTTAATCCGGTTATCGGTTAACAGTTCCGCCGAATACTCTAAAATATTACGCATATGATTGCTGACATCGTTAACGGCCCGTAAATAATACTCTACCCATCCCTGATAGTTCCCATGGGTTCTGACCTCGGTTAAAGCTTGATAATATTCGTTGAGATGAGCTAAAATATAATAAGACAAATAAAAACAATAAGGACCAAACGGATTACTTTGTTTCAGATATAACATATTTAACAGTCTTGCCAAGCGGCTGTTACCGTCAACAAAGGGATGAATCGTGGTAAATTGATAATGAATCAAAGCGGCCTTGATTAAATAGTTTGTATTATTTGTTTGATTGATATATTCCTCAAGACTGTTCATCGACGATTCTATTTCTTCATCAAGCGGCGGATTAAAACGATTATGACGGTAATACGAATAAAGCATATTATATCCGGTACGGTATTGACCGGGATGGCGGGCTTCTTCGGTTATCATTTGACTATGCAGCTTTTTTAAATAAGCACTGCTCAATTTGGCCGGATTGGATGTTGCCGTTTTTGTCAGAGAGTAAAAACGATAAACGATATCATCGTCCGCCCGGCCTAAAGCGGTAATCATTAAATTTTCAAGGGCAGCCGGATGGCCGTTAATCTCAAGACTGCTTACCGTTTCTTTTTTTAAACAGTAATCAAAAAAATAACTATGTTGATAAAAATCGGTTTCCTGAAGAGTATTGTGGAAGCGGGAGATGGCTTCATTGGCATTCATTAGGAGTTCTAGGATATCAATATCAAAAACAAGTTTTTTTTCCACTTCCTGAAGCGGGCGCGGTACAAATACATCATGTAATAGTTTGCCCCTTTTGTTTACCAATAAGCGTGGATTAATATTCATATTAAACACCTTCTTATTGCAATATTTGAATTCTTTATTTTATTCCTTGTTATCCCTACCCAAAAACCCATCAACAATCACTTCCGCATTCCTAACGGTGGTTTGGAAATCGGCAAAATCAACCGGCAGATAGGTACAATCCATTTGATTCCGAAACCAGGTACTTTGCCGTTTGCTATAACGTCGGGTTTTTGTCTTAATCAAAGTTTTTACGTCCGATAGAGACATTTCTCCCGCTAAATAAAGAGCAATCTCCCGATAGCCGATTTCTTTAATATTTTGTAAATTAACTCCTTTTTCTATTAAAGTTTGCACTTCTTCAACCCAGCCTTGATCAAACATCAAATCGACCCGTTCGTTAATTCGACTATATAATATTTCCCGGTCGCATATCAAGCATAATATTAAACTTTGATAAAGGGCATCGCGCCCTTTTAAGTTTTCGCTAATTTTTTTACCGGCCCGGGCGGCGGAAATCGCCCTTAATACCCGACGGCGATTATTAACATGAATGACGGCGGCGGCCAAAGGGTCTTCTTTCGTTAAAATCTTATGTAAATCCTCATTGCCGAGGTGGTCAAACTGACGGTCAAATAACGGACTGCGACCCGGAATCGATAAATCATAATTGCCGAGGGCGGCATTAATATAAAGACCGGAACCGCCGACGAAAAACGGAATTTTGCCGCATAAGGTTAGGTTTTTGATAAGATTACGGGCCATTTTTTGATAATCCCGAATCGAAAAGGGGTCTTCGGGACCCAATAAGTCAAATAAATGATGCTTTATTTTTTGGTTTCGCCAATCAATTTTGGCCGTTCCGATTTCAAGATCTCGCCTGATTTGCGAAGCGTCGGCATTAATTATCTCACCGTTAAACCTGGTTGCCAGTTGGAGCGAAAGAGCGGTTTTACCGCCGGCGGTTGGGCCGGTAATTACAATTACCTTGCTTCTCATAAAACCCTTTTAAACCATTTTTCAATTTCATAACGGCTGAATTTAATAATAACCGGGCGGCCGTGAGGACAGTTATAAGGATTCTCGCAAACATTAAGCCGGGTGAGCAAATCTTCCGAACTCTCTTTCGTCAGTGGCTCATTGGCTTTAACCGAGCGCTTACAGGCCAGGGATGCCGCCAAATAGTCGAGAAACTGATGTTTTTCCGATTGTTTTTTCTCAAGGTGTTTCATAATAATCTCTTCCGTAAATTCCTGCTCCCGTCCTTTCGGAATCCAGACCGGAATTTTACGAACGGTATAAGTCCCGCCGCCGAAGTCTTCAAGTTCAAGTCCGATTTTCAAAAAATCATCAAATCTTTCCCGAACCAGAGCCGCTTCCGCCGAAGTGAAATTGATTTTAAAAGGAATCAATAATTCATACCGGCGATGATCGGGACGTTTTAACTCTTCCTTATAAAGTTCATAATTAATTCTTTCATAAGCGGCATGCTGATCAATCAAAAAGAAATCGTCTTCGTTTTGCGCTAAAATATATGTTCCGAACAGCTGACCGATATAATACATTTTCGGCAGGCGGTCGGTATCAATCAGTAAATCTTTCGCATTATCAATCAAAGAAAACTCCTGCTGAGTTACCGCTTCCTTTAAGATCTCCGGTGTTTCCGGAGTCACGGTTTTAAAAACATCAAAATAGGATTCCGCTTCCGAATCGGGGGAAAAATCGTCTTCGCTTAAATATTCACTCTGGGATTTAGTCGATCGATATTCCGACTGACTCCGGGATTGCGGCGGTATAAAAATATCTTTAGCCGGTATTTCTTTATCGACAATCAAATCAATTTGGTTTAACATATTATCAATCGTTTGCGTTAATAATTGTAACAATTCTTCTTCGTTGGAAAATCGGATTTCCGCTTTTTGCGGATGAATATTAACATCAATAAGCGCCGGATCGACATTGATATTTATAACACAAATCGGATAGCGGCTGCCGGGCAGGCGTCCCTGATAAGCTTCATAAACGGCGGAAATAAGTTTATTATTGCGAATAACCCGACCGTTGACAATGATTGTAATATGATTGCGGGTTGATTTAGATACGGAAATATTGCCGATATAACCTTTTACCTGAAAAAAACCGGCACTTTCATAAATCTCCTTCATATTTTTCGCCACCTCGGTACCGTATACATTTTGAATCACCTCAAGTTGACGGTTGGTACCGAAAGTCTGCATTAAAAATCGGTTATTGTTTGTAAGTTTAAAAGCAACATCCGGTCGGGCCAGAGCCATTTTATCAAGAAAATCAAGAATATAACTGAGTTCCGTACTTAAGGACTGCAGGCTTTGCAGTCGGGCCGGTATATTATAAAAAAGGTTTTTAACGGTGATTTCCGTGCCCTGAGGAAAAGCAATCATCGCTTCGCTGATAAAATCGCCGCCTTTTAAAGAATACATCATTCCTTTAATGCCGTCCGGGCTTGTCTTCATAATAAAGTGGCTGACGGCAACCATTGAAGGCAGGGCCTCGCCGCGAAAACCTAAGGTCTTAATCTGAAACAAATCTTGACTTTCCTTTATTTTACTGGTGGCATGCGGCTCCAAAGCGAGCCGTGCATCGGCGGGTGCCATTCCGAGCCCGTCATCAGTAACGATGATTTCCTTAAGGCCGGAGTCGACAAGACTGATGGTAATATGACGGGCCGCGGCATCAATCGCATTTTCCACAAGTTCCTTGACGACCGCGGCCGGTCCGGTAACAACTTCCCCGGCGGCAATCAAATTGGTAATTTTCTGATCGAGTTTAATAATCTTTGCCATGTCACACCTACTTTTTTAATAATTTCTGGATTTTCTCAAGTTGGTTTAAGGCTTCAATCGGACTGATATTATAAAGATCCAGTTCTTTGATTTTATCCAACGCCATCGTTTCTTTTTCTGTTTTGGAGTCATATAAAAGCGGCGGCTGATAATTTTTGATCGATAAAATCGTCCTGTCCGGTTTTTGGGTTTCCAGTTTATTTAATATATCCGTCGCCCGCAGGATAACATCAAGCGGGAGAGCCGCCAGTTTCGCAACATTGATACCATAACTTTTGTCGACCGCCCCTTTGCGTACTTTATATAAAAACACAATATCGCCGGCGGCGTCGGCCGCGGCAACATGAATGTTCTTTAAATGAGCCAGGCTATCCTCAAGTACCGTCAATTCATGATAATGAGTTGAAAACAGGGTTTTACAGCCGATATGACGGTCAATATATTCCAGGATGGCCTGAGCCAAGGCCATGCCGTCATATGTTGCCGTTCCCCGGCCGATTTCATCAAATAAAATCAAACTGTTTTTGGTCCCGTGAGTCAGGGCCTTATTCACCTCGGCCATTTCCACCATAAAAGTGGACTGACCGCTGATGATATCATCGGCAGCACCGATTCGGGTATAAATGGCATCAAAAAGCGGCAGCCGGGCCCGATCGGAGGCCACAAACGAACCGACCTGAGCCATAATTACCGCCAAGGCAACTTGGCGCATATAGGTTGACTTACCGCTCATGTTCGGTCCGGTAATAAGAAGAATATATTCATCGGATCCCATCTTAACATCGTTGGGAATAAAATTATCGGTTACCCGTTCCATCACCGGATGCCGTAAATTTTTAATCTCAATAATATTTTCCTGATTGAACTGCGGCCGAACATAATTGTTTTCCTTAGCGACCCGAGCAAAAGATAAAATCATATCCAGCTCGGCGAGCAGTTTTGCCAGCCGCTGTAATGGATTAACATAATCTTTCGCCTGATTGCGAATCTCATTAAAAAGATCGGCTTCGATGGCCAGGGCCTTTTCCGAGGCCCGTAAAATCTTGGCTTCTTTTTCTTTTAACTCCTGGGTGATAAACCGTTCGGAATTGCTTAAGGTTTGTTTGCGAATATAACCGAATTCATCGCGGACCAGGGCACTTGCCCCTTTCGAAACTTCGATATAATAACCGAAAACCCGGTTATAGCCAACCTTAAGGTTTTTAATGCCGGTTTTTTCTCTTTCCCGCTTCTCCAGCGACAAAAGATAGTCTTTGCTGTTATCCTGGATGGTGCGAAGTTCGTCCAGTTCCTTATTGTATCCGTCTTTTATAACATTACCGTCCCGAATCAAATAAGGGGCATCTTCGGAAATCGATTTATCAATCAACGCCCATAGCTCATGATAATAATTATAATCGGTTTCTAAATTAAAATAATTATCAATCTTGATTTTAACCAATAAGTCTTTTATGGCGGGAAGCGCCCGGAGCGAGCGTTTTAACTGAAGAAAGTCACGCGGGGAGACGGTCTCATAAGATATCCGCCCGACAATCCGCTCCAAATCATAGACTTCCTCTAAAGCGTTCTTTAAATCACTCGCTTCCAAAAAACACTTGCTGATACAGTCGATAATATCATACCGCCGTTCAATCTTATCTTGTTCAATCAAGGGAAAATGCAGGGCTTTTTTTAAATAACGGCTTCCCATCGCCGTTGCACATTTATCCAAAACGGCAAGCAGAGTATTTTTCTTGTCCTGAAAGCGGAGGGTTTCGATTAACTCCAGATTACGGCGCGAAGTAAAATCAATTTTCATATAGGCATCGCTGTCATATCTTACAACGGGCTGAAGATGAATCAGATTGCGTTTTTGCGTCCTGATAATATAATTCATCAACCGCCAAAAGTTTTTCTCTTCCGCCTTATCAAGCGCTGGAGTTAATGACTTTAAATAATCGACCGGAACATCATTCGCTTCCTTCGAAAAAGTTAGGGCATAAACTTTTGTCAGGGGATTAAGCGTATCAAGATTAAACTCCGGTCCGACCACAATCTCCCGGGTTTTTAATTTCATTATTTCAGCCTGTAAGAGGTCTTCGTCTAAAGGCAGATTGGTTAGATAATTCTCACCGGTGGAAAGATCGCTATAGGAAAGAATAAAGCGTTCTTTATCAACCGAAAGCGACACGAGGTAATTATTGTCGCGGGCATCCAAGTTTTCTCCTTCGGTTACGGTTCCCGGAGTAATAACCCGGACCACTTCGCGCCGGACGATTCCTTTGGCCAAAGCCGGATCTTCCACCTGTTCAACAATCGCAACTTTATAACCTTTTTCCGTAAGCCGATCCAAATAGCCGTTAACGCTGTGATAAGGGACCCCGCACATCGGAATCCGTTCCGGGGCGCCGGCATCACGGGCGGTAAGGACAATTTCCAATTCTTTTGAGGCAACAATGGCATCGTTGAAAAACATTTCATAAAAATCGCCCAATCGGAAAAACACGATGGCATCGGGATATTCCTCTTTGATTTCAAGATACTGCCGCATCATCGGTGTATATTGTCTTTTGTCGATATTCTGATACATAATCTTCACCCAACATGCTTTTTTATACGGAAAAATTACCAAGGATAATTATCAATATTATTGTAATTATAACATATTTTCTCAAAAAACGAAATAAAAAAATGAAATCAATCAAAAAAATACATTAATATAAACAGGATAAATAGAAATGCCGAAGCAAGTAAATTTAAGTTTCTGATTAAATTTATTATTTGCAATCACCCAAAGCCACTGTTCGATAGAGGGGATTAAGTTAACAACATTTTCATCTATATAATTAAAGGCAAGAGAGGCGTAAACCTTTTTCTTCACATATTGTGTAACGGTAAAAAAACGGACGAAAGCGGTTGCTTTAACTAAAAAAACGACAAATAACATTTAAAAGGATAAATAATCTATCGTATTTGTCTGAAAATGACGAAAAATAGTTATCATAACTTATCCCCATAAATGGGGATAAGTCGGTGAAATCACAATAAAAAATAAAAAATCGGCTTATTATATCCGATAATGTGGAAAACTCCAAAGTAATATGCTATAATTTAAAATAATAAGGAGGATAAAATGAAAACTTTAATTATCTGCGAATCGCATCACCAGCAAAATACCATAAAAGTCGCCCGCCGACTGGCGACGGTTTTAAATGCCGGAGTGGTCCCGGCGATGGCGGCTGAATCAATCGAAGAATATGATTTAATCGGTTTCGGTTCCGGCATCTACTTTCAGCGTCATCATCGGGCCCTTTTGACCTTGGCAGAAAAATTAAACCTGAAAGATAAACCTGTTTTCGTTTTTTCAACAAGCGGTTTGGGTTGGCGCCGTTATAATCGTCATTTAATTAAAATCTTAAAAAGCAAAGGAGCAACTGTTGTCGGTGATTTTACCTGTAAAGGCCGCGATACCTTCGGCCTTTTAAAGTTAATCGGCGGTATCGCCCGGCGGCACCCCAATGAAAAAGACTTAAAAAAAGCCGAGGCTTTTGCCCTCGGTCTTCTTAAAAGTGAATTATAGTTTAATTACTTTACCCCTGTCCCGTCGTGATGCTTCGGCCGCAAAAGCCATGCGGTGACTTTCAATCGAATTATTAATGTCGGTTAGACCCGATATCGCTTTTCCTTCCCGGAGATTACGGACAAAATCAACCACCATTTTTACATCGCCGCCGCCGTGCCCGGAAAAATCGGAAGCCAAGGCCTTAACGTCAATTATCTCGATTTCACCGCCGTATCGCTTCACAATAATCTCCATTTTTTCCAGGTCGCCTTCAATCTCGCCCTTTGTTCCGTGAATCTTAATGCTGCGGTGAATCTCGTTGGAAAAGGCGGTTACGGTTAAAGATGCCGTCGCGCCCGCGGCAAAAAGCATATTGACGACTTGATGATCGGCAACATTATTATCGGAGCGATAAACGCAGCGGCCATAGCTGATCGCTTCATTCCTTAAGACCTTATCAACATCAGGGTCAAGCGAAAAAATCATAAACCAATCGCGGTGGGAATTATAAAACCGAATCGCATTATACGGGCATTCCACTTCGCATTTATAACAGTAATCGGCGCTCCCGGCGGGGGCGTTTTCTTGTTTAAAATAACTGAGATTGCCGAAGGAACTGAGGGCTTCGCACTGCTCGCCGATTAACCACCGGATAATATCAAGATCATGGCAAGCTTTTGCTAAAATCATCGGTGCTGAAGTTTCGGCGCGCCGCCAGTTGCCGCGAACATAACTATGGGCATAATGATAATAGCCGATATGTTCGGTTTGCGATAATGTCATAATCTTGCCGATTTTCCCGGCGTCAACAATATCCTTTATTTTTTGGTAAAAAGGGGTATAACGCAGAACATGACAAACCGCCACTTTCCGTCCCAACTCATTGGCCTTATCGCGAATTTGGATACAATGGTCGATTTCTGCCGCAATCGGTTTTTCCAGTAGAATATCGTATCCTAAATCAAGGGCGGCCATGGCTTGGTCATAATGGTCTTGATCCATCGTTGAAATAACTAAAATATCGGCGATTTTTCCCTGTTTAAACATATCCCGATAATCGGTATAATAATCTTCTTCCTTTACGTTATACATATTCATAATAAAGGGCTTTTTCACCGGGTTAATCTCACAAACCGCGCCAAGTTCCATTTCCTCGGGATAGCGTTTAATTATATTGGCATACATATAACCGCGTTGCCCGAATCCGAGAATCGCCAATTTCATCTTTTTCATGCTTTTTCCTCCTCTTGCCTTTTCATTATATCATTATTTAAAAGTTTTGTTAAGAAAAAAAGACCGATGAATTGAAAATCGGTCTACTTGCGATCCATGGTTTGATAACGATGGACCATCTGTTGATTAACCGCCAGAGTAATCGGTGTTCCGATTACCGCCGCCGCTGCTATTTCCCATAACGAATTATTGATAATAACGACCAGCAGAAAAGGAAAAAAGCGAGGTCCGATCAGTTCAAGAACAGCTTCATGCATGTCAGCGGCATAAAAGTAAAATCCTGTCTTGGCGATTACATACAAAAGCGGTACCACTACAACGGTATGAATTGTGGTAGCAAGGATCATGGTAAAAGTAACCGCTAATGATTCTTTTTTTATTTTTGTGCGTAAAAACTGATATAATACTGCGGTAATATAACCAAAAAACATTCGCGGTAAAACCGACAATAAAGGATTGGTAAAGATGACATTTTGGGGAAGGACTTCGACAAAACTTCGAATCATCGCTCCGAGCCCAAAAACCAAGCCAAGAATAAGGCCGTATCGCTTCCCGAGAATAATCGCTCCGATTATGACCGGAATGTGAATAATTGTAATCTGGACAAAACCGAAATTAATATAACCGGCGAACACTGTTAAAACAATGATAATGGCAATTAAAGCCGACGCAAACACCAAATTGAATATTTCCCGATTGCGGGCTGTTTTTTTATTGTTCATAATTCTCTCCTTTTTAGGCTAAAAAATTAGTCCCATAAGTTTTTTGTTTTAAAATACTTTCCTAAAAGATAGTATGCTCTTAAAAAGTAGCATCTAGTCAAAAAGCTCAAATTCGTATCCGAGAATACGAACGGCATCGCCTGATTTAACGCCTAATTTTCTTAAGGCATCTTCTACGCCCAAATTTCTTAACCGCCGCGCAAACATTTTCACATTGGCATCGCGGTTAAAATCGGTGGCGTTAAAGTACTTCTCAATCATCGGTCCGACTACATTATATACGCCGTCGGTATCTTTTTCAATAACAAACGGATCGGGTTCCGGTGTAAATTTATACTCGACTGTCGCTTCTTCTTTAAATTCACGAAAACTGTCGGGTTTAATCGTATCAAGCAAATCACTGATCCGATATAAAAGTTCATCGAGATTATTTTTAGTATATGCGCTGATTGCCACAATCGTGATATCGGGAAGCTTTGATTTCAAGATTTTTAAATTTTCTTCGGTCCCCGGTAAATCCATTTTATTGGCGGCAATAATTTGCGGGCGGAGCAGAAGCCGGGGATTATAATTTTCCAACTCCCGATTAATCGTAAGATAATCCCGATAAGGATCGCGCCCTTCGCTGCCGGCAATGTCGATAACATGGACAATTACGCGGGTGCGTTCAATATGACGCAAAAATCTGATGCCCAAACCGGCGCCTTGACTCGCCCCTTCGATTAATCCCGGCAAGTCGGCAACAACAAAACTCCGACCGTCCCGGCATCGGGCGACCCCCAAATTAGGATAAAGGGTGGTAAACGGATATGCGGCAATTTTCGGCCGGGCGGCACTGATAACCGAAATCAAAGTTGATTTTCCGACCGAGGGAAAACCGACCAGACCGACGTCGGCCAAAATCTTAAGTTCAACCCGCAATTCGCGTTCGACCCCGCGCTCACCGGCTTCACGATAATCGGGAGCCGGAACCCGCGACGTCGCAAAAGCGGTATTGCCGCGGCCGCCGCGGCCGCCCCGAGCCACCACCGCTTCCTGATTATGCTTGGTTATATCGCTGATTACCGTGTTATTGTTAACATCATATACGACGCTGCCGAGCGGTACCCGAATATACTGATCGGCTCCGTCCCGACCAAAACCGTTTTTGCTTTTCCCGTTTTCACCGTTTTCGGCTTTAATTGATTTACGATAATGCAAATCAAGCAATGTCGTAAGTCCTTCATCGCCGACAAAAACAATATTACCGCCGCGACCGCCGTTACCGCCGGCTGGGCCGCCTTTTGGCACATACTTTTCCCGGCGGAAAGCAACCATACCGGCGCCGCCGTCACCGGCTTTCACTTTAATTTTTACATCATCGATAAACATATTATCCACCAACCGTTATTTTTAGTCAAAAAAATGCACTTGGCAGTGCATTTATCTTGTTTCATAGACAGAAACTTGTTTTTTGTTTCTTCCTCTTTGCTCGTATTTCACAAATCCGGAAATCGTTGCGAACAAAGTATCGTCTCCGCCTCTGCCGACGTTAACACCCGGGAATATTTTCGTTCCCCGCTGGCGATAAATAATGGCCCCGGCCGTTGCAAACTGACCGTCGGAGAGTTTCATACCCAAACGTTTCGCTTCCGAATCGCGACCGTTTTTTGTTGAGCCGGCAGCTTTCTTCGAAGCGAAAAACTGAATATTTATCCAAATTTTTTTCATTTTTCCTACCTCCTATCTAACATAATTGATTGCGAGATAATCCCCGTAATCACAGCTGATTGAATATAAAGAATCGATAAGATTTTCCAGAACCATATCGGTTATCTCATTTGACTCGATTATTTTCAAAGTCATTACCGCTTTTTTTTCATCGCTTTTGAAATTATAGCGGGGACATACTTTTTCAATCAGTCCTAAACTTACGAACATTGCGGTGGAAACCGCACTGCAGACAATGTCTTTACCGCTCTCGTCATATCCGGAATGACCGGAAATAACGATTTGGTTGATTTTATCCTGCCTGTAATTAACTTTAACCGAAATCATCTTAACCTTCGATTTTTATAATTTTAAGTTTAGTATAAGGCTGACGATGTCCCTGTTTTTTATGGTAGTTTTTCTTCGGTTTATACTTGAAAATAACAATCTTTTTGTTTTTACCGTGTTTTTCTACCGTGGCGATAACTTTCGCCCCACGGACATATGGGGTTCCGATTTTATTGCCAACCAGGAATACCTTTTCAAATACGACTTCGTCACCGAGGGCAGCATCCAGTTTCTCGACATATAAAACATCGTTTTCGGAAACGCGGTACTGTTTACCGCCGGTTTCAAAAATAGCATACATTAATAAAGCACCTCCTCATAAATTAAGACGCGCCATACGGGCGGATTTGCAAATCGCTTAAAGCCCGGTCTGAGCGGTTGTGCTTGATTCACAACATAAATATTATACCCTTTTTCTCAAGAAAAGTCAAAGAGTATTTTCATTATTTTTCTCAATCTTACCAATAATATTACTTAATTATTATGATTTTACCGTTCTTTTAAAAGATCGCGGATTTCCTTTAATAAATCAAGCTCGGTCGGATTTTTTAATTTTTCTTCCTGTTCTTTAAGCAAACGTTCGGCTTCAAGTTTTGCCGCCGCTTCGGCTTTCATCTTTTTATAACTTAAAACATCGTCTTTATTCTTCGGATTTAAACCGCGGTTTTTCATTTCGCTTTTATCTTCTCCGGTAAGAATATTATCGCTGATTTTATTGTTGATGGTACCGAAGCCCGCTTTTATTTTCAACATCAATTTTAAAGCGACAAATATACAAAAAGCTATTATTATAAAATCAATGACGGATTGAATAAAAAGCCCGTAATAAAGTGCCGTCTCCGTAATGCCCGCCGCGGTATCGCCCGGGGTTATTACCCATTTCCAATCAGCAACGCTGACACCGCCCGTGGCAAGACTTAAAAGCGGCATTATAATGTTTTTTACCAAACTCGATATAATCGCATTAAAAGCATTGCCGATAATAACGGCAACGGCTAAATCAATAATATTGCCTTTAGAAATAAAATCTTTGAATTCCTTAAAAATTTTTTTCATTTTTCACCTACATTAATTTAAATCAAATTTATAACAGCGGCGGCGGCGATGCTGGCGGATTTCAAACTCTTTCCACAAGGCCTGAACACTGACATTTTCTTCAAGTTCAGGTCCGGTTTCGGCATGAGTTACTCCGTATTTAATTGCCGATTTAATGCCTTCGCAAAGTATCAGAACATTAACTCCAAGATTTTGATACTCTGGCTTAACGGCGATTAAATACATATCCAAAACTTTCGGGTTGCGCAGAGCCGATAAAGCACGAAAAGCGCCGAAGGGGAAAAGGCGGCCGTTGGATTTCTTAGTGGCCTGATTAAGCGAAGGCACCATTAAACCCAAACCGATTAATTCGTCTTCCTTGTTTGCAATTAAATATAAAAAGTCCATATTGACCAAAGTTACAAACTGTTTTAGGGCTTTTTTGATTTGATCTTGGTTTAAGGGAACCGTTCCGTAAATCGGGGCGAAAGCTTCATTGATTAAAGCAAATCCCGCTTCGATATAAGGTTTCATTTCTTTTCGTTTATGTAATCTAATAACATGATAACCATATCTTTTAATTATAACATTGGCCATTCGGTTGATTCTTTCACTCATTTCCGACGGCGTAAACACCTGAAATTCAAGCCAATCAATATCCTTTACAAAACCGAATTTTGCCATGTGTTCCATATAATAAGGGTGATTATATAAAGTGATCGTATTGCTTTCTTCCGCAAAGCCTTCAATTAAAAGTCCTTGTTTGTCTAGGTCGCTAAAGCCAATCGGACCGATAATCTGATTAAAACCGCATTCTTTAGCCCAATTGATAACTTCAGCAAAAAGCAGTTTTGTAACCGTAAAATCATCAATAACGTCAAACCGACAAAAACGCATTTGTCGGTAATTCATTTTCTTATTATAAGCATGATTTATTAAGGCGCATATCCGACCGACAATCTTCTTATCACGATATGCAAGAAATAATCTCGTTTCACAATATTGATATGCCGCATTTTTCTTAGGGTCAAGCATCTCAAGTTCATCCTGAAAAAAAGGCGGAATATAATATTTGTTGTTGCGATAGAGCCGGTTAGGAAAATCAACAAATTTCTTTTTGTCTTTTTTGCTGGTAATTTCTTTGATTGTAACCATTGTTTTCCTCCTCTTATGATTGATATAATTATACTACTTTTTTTCCGTTTCGTAAACTGTTTTATTGCCTGAATTGAAAAAAGTATCACGCAGGCCGTAATAAACGCTGACAATCACTCCGGTTAAAAGAGCATGAGCCCAAACGCTAATTTGCTTTTTCCCAAAAGCGGCGGTTAAAAGCGGAACATAAACACGATTTTGCATATATAACAGAAGAAAAACCAAAATTGCATCGTGAAGATAATTTTTTAATAATACTTCGCCCGTTAGTGTCTTTTTGCCGAGTATCGTGCCAACCGTGGTTGTTATGCTGTAATAAACCCCGGTTGAAAGCACCGTTAAAGCAAAAAGCGACAGTTTATCGTCAAAGACGGCGCCGGTAAAACCGGTGGCTAAAGCCGCTAAAAATTCATTAAAACCGGAAGTGATCTGGAGAAGATCCGGATTATTGTGAGCGATATTGCCGACGAAGTCGGCTCCATATTGACCGATAAAACCGGCGGTCATTCCGGCGGCGATTAATACTCCCCGCGGTGCATTGTCTGTTTTAGCCATTGCCATCCCCTTATCTATATTATTAATAAAAACAAAATTTACCGCTCGGTTTTCGCGTTTTCATTTTACAATCTATTTCTGATATGTTATAATATTTCATATATAGAAACTTGGTGGAACTTGAAATGAAATACAGAAAAAAATCTAGATTTATCTTACTAATTGCTTTTCTAACAATTATTGCTTTAGCTTGCTTTTTTTTATTGCTTGATTTGCGCGATCCGTTTAAAACGGCCATCCGTTCAGGCTCATGGGAGCCCTTAACCGAAAAGTTTTTAAGTTACGGCTTTTGGGCTTTTTTCTTTGTCGGTCTCGCCAATACAATCCAAGTATTGTTAACGATTTTGCCCGGCGAACCGATCCAAATAATCGCCGCCGTAACCCTCGGTCCGGTTTGGGGGATGGTCTCTTGCCTTGCCGGTATTTTTCTGGCAAATTTTATTATTTTTCTTTTAGTCCGAAAAATGAAAACCAATCCCCTGTTAATATACCGGGAAAAAGATGCGGCAAAATTAAAAAAGTTAGAAACCACATCCTCCGATAAAGTGCGGGTCTTAATGGTTTTAACCCTTTACTTTCTACCGATTCTTCCCTATGGATTAATTGCTTTTACCGCCGCCAAAACCAAAATGAAATTCAGCCACTATATCTTAACAACTACCTTCGGTACAATCCCTTCAATTACCTTATGTATTTGGTTTGGCTCTTTGATTATGGCATCCAATTATATCCCATTAATCATTGTTTTGGTAATTTTATTAATTTTGACGGTTCTAACTATTAAATATTATCAGAAAATAATTGAATATCTGGAAAAAAAATATACAAAAGATATGAATTATTTTCGAAACAATATTAATTTGCCGAGCAAATGGTTCTATAGTTTGGTTTGTATTGGGTTAAAGCTTTTTTACTATCGCCGGTTTCGGATTAAAACAAACGTCAAAGAATTTCGCCATTATCCGAAGCCTTACCTTTTAATTTACAATCATCCGTCTTTTTTTGATTGGATGTATGCGTTTATTCCCCTTTACCCGCAAAAAGTCAATGCGATAATGAACTTTTACTATTTCTGTAATTACCGACTCGGGACCCTTCTTAATAAAATCGGCGCCTTTCCCAAATTTTTATTTCAGCCCGATATCAGTTCAATCAAAAATATCAAAAGAATTATAAAAAAGGGCGGGATTGTCGGGATTGCCCCCGAAGGAAGGCTCAGCCCCCACGGACGAATGGAAAGCATTACGCCGGCGACCGCCAAACTGATTAAAAATCTTGGGATTCCGGTATTATTGGCAAAAATAAACGGCGCCTATCTTAGCTATCCGAAATGGGCGACCACTTTCCGCCGGGGTCGGGTTGAGGTTAATTATAAAGAACTCTTTACCGTCAACGCTTTGGATGAATATTCAGTCAAGGAAATCGAAGAAATTCTTGAAAAAGAATTAAGTTACGACGATTTTAAATGGCAGGAAGAAAACCTTGTTGCTTTTAAGGGTCGGCACTTGGCCGAGGGCTTGGAATATATTCTTTATATTTGCCCCGTTTGTAAACAGGAGTTTACCTTTACCGCTAAAGACAATATCATTCAGTGCAATCACTGCAAAGTTACGGTTACATTAGATTATTATTATCAGTTTAATGCTTCCGACCCGCAAATCCCCCGTAATATTCCGGAATGGTACGAGTGGCAAAAAGAGTATGAAAGAACGAAAATCACCGATAAAGCCTACCGCCTCGAAACAAAAGTAACGCTTAAACTGCCGGATCCGAACGGCAAAGGCATGAAGACGGTCGGATCCGGTACAACCGTTTTGACTCATGAAGGCGTAACTTATCGCGGTACCATTAATAATGAAGAAAAAGAAATATTATTTAAAATACAAAATCTGCCGGCAATACCGTTTGGCGTTAAAGAAGATTTTGAAATCAGTCATCACAACACCCTATATTATTTTATTCCCGATGATATTCGGGTGTGCGTTAAGTGGTCACTAGTCGGCGAACAACTTTATTATCAATACAAGGAGAGCGAGAATGAATAAAGATCAAATTATTAAAATTAATAAACGGTCATTTATTACCGTTTGTATTATTTTAATAGCACTAATTCTTTTTTCTTATTTGTTGACTTACCTGATCCCGAAAGGATATTATCCGGTGGATGAGACCGGCCATGTCTTAAGCGATCATTATCTTCCCCTTGAAGGCACCGGATATTCGTTTGGAAAATTAATTACGGCGCCGTTTCGTCTTTTGGCTTCCCGGGATGGGCTGATTGTTATTGTCATCGCGGTATTTATCGTGATTGTCGGCGGAGCTTTTAATGTCATGGATAAAACCAAAGGCATCAGTTCGATAATCGGTTATTTAATCACAAAATATCGTAAACGAAAATATCTTTTAATGTATCTAATCATTCTTTTATTTATGCTCTTCGGAGCGCTGTTCGGCATCTTCGAAGAATCGGTCACGATGCTGCCGATTATTATCATGCTGGCACTGTCTTTGGGATGGGATACCTTTACCGGTCTCGGGATGTGCCTGATGGCCGCCGGTTTCGGTTTTTCCACCGCCCTGACCAATCCGTTCTCGGTGGGACTTGCCAGCAGCGAAATGGGAATCAATATGCTTTCCGGAATCGGTTTCCGCATTATCATCTTTATTCTTATGTATCTTCTTTTGTGTTTTTATATGCGCCGGCATGTTAGGAAAATTGAGAAAAATCCCGAATCATCACTAACTTACGAAGAAGATAAAATCAAAAGGGAGCAGCTTGATCAAGTCTCCTTTAATACGATTAAGCCAAAAGTGCTGAGAGTTTATACCGGTTTCTTTATCAGCATCGTTTTAATTATTATCGCCTCGGCCCTGATACCGGTCCTCAAGGGCTACTCGATTCCCATCCTCGCCGTCGCTTTTTTGATTGGTACTTTTGTCTGCGGACGGTTAATCGGATATCGGTTTTCAGAAATCGGCAAGACCTTTCTTTCCGGACTTCTCGCGGTCAGCCCTGCCGTGATTATGATTGTTTTGGCGGGAACGATTAAATTTATTCTTGACGACGCGCAAATTCTGGCGACAATAATCGAAGAAATATCAAATATGTTTAAAGGCTCTTCGCCGATACTCGGTATTCTGTTTATATATTTTGTGATTTTGATTGTGGAATTCTTTATCGGTTCGGCCAGTGCCAAAGTCGTTCTTATTATTCCGATTATTAAGGTTTTGGCCGATAAAATCGGAATTACCCCCAATATTGCCGTTCTTGCCTTTATTTTCGGCGACGGTTATAATGATTTAATCTATCCGACCAATCCGGTTCTGTTAATAGCCCTGGGTATTGCCGGATTCAGTTATACCAAATGGGCAAAGAAAACAATCGGTCTTCAGTTAATAGTTCTGGCCGTTACCGCCCTCTTATTAGTGATCGGCTATTATATTGGCTATTGAAAGGGTTTACATTAAACCCTTTTCTTTATAAAATAACGATGTAAGCGTTTTACGAATAAAAAGTCTTGATTTTTGAAGAAGAAAAATATATAATCTTATTAATTAACTGATTATTAGAGTTAAGATTTATTCCATTTATTTACTTCTAAAAACTTTTGCTATCTTATTTTATATTATATCAGGTTTATCCAGCATTATAAGATCATAGCGACCAAACCAACTACTTTAATATTTATGGGATAATAATAAGCCGTCTTAAGGTCAGTGCTTCTGCCGAGCACCGGACGAAATCAACCTCTTAAATGCAAAGCCGAAATCCATCAGTCATCTTTATAAGGGTGATGCATTTGTCTTATTCTTCCTATTATAAGGGCAATGACCAGAAAAAAAACCGCTTTAGGCCTTATTGTGTATTGCGCTCCTTTATTCTTATAAAACCCGGGATTAAGCAGAATTTACTTCTTTTTGCCACCGGTTTCTACCATCAAAGCGGGATTTCTGGTTTTTACCGAAACCGACGGTTTTTGCTTATTACCCTAAAATTATGGAAATGTGTTTGGTCCAAAATGGTCGTTTTATGAAAAGCAATAATGCGAAATAAACTATATTAAAAACAAGCGTTCCGCTCCAACCGGGTAACGCTTGTTTTTTTGTTTTTGCTTGTTTAAAAAGTAAATTATTATTTCAAATTATATATCGTATTTACTTAAGATTTGCGCCGGAGTGTTTCGCAGTAAAGAGATAACCGGAAGCATCCCGGTTAAAACATTAACCGCAAAAATAAAAATAAAACTGACAACCGGAATATACCAAGGATAATAAATCAATTCATAAGGAGAAAGATTATTAACCTTGTCGATAATATAGGAAGTTATTATAATCCCGATAGTTGAGGTAATTAAAGTCAAAACAATAATCTCGGATAAAAAAAGACGATAAACATTGGTTTTTTTCACCCCCAAGGCGCGATAGACTCCAACCTCATAAATTCTCTTAATTAAACTGGAGCGCATGAGAAAGTATAAAAACAAAAGGGAGGCGGCCAAAATCACAAGAGAGAAACTGTATTCCGTAAAAGAAAAGTTATAAGTGTAATACTCAAGATATAAGGTCTTATAAGTATCTTTGCCTTTTAAACCTATTCCTTTAAGCCGCTCAATCATCGCTTTTTTGTTTTTTGTGAAAACGGCGGGATTTTTATCAATAAAATGATAAAGGAGTCTCTCTAAATTTTCATTGTTGACGATAACTTCGCCAAAAACATCATCGTAAATAAAACCTATGATACGGTATTCCTTATCGAACTGTACTTTGGTAACCGGTTCTTCATTTTTGCTTTCCAAATACTGAAGGTAACTGGCCGATACGATAATCTCATCAGCGGCAAGATTGTTATAATCAAAAGGCACCAGGGCGGGATTGGTTTTTTTCCAATCGCTAATCGGATAATATTCAATTACAGTTGTATTAGGGGCGGCGGTAAAACGGTATTCCTCTTTAGCGGCATATGAGTTAATCATAAATTCTCGATAATCTTCCATTCTAAGATAAATATTGGGATTGCCGGTGTCAACAATACCGACAATTTTACCGTTAACATTTGACCGGTACCAATTAAGATTATTAAATTGTTTTAAATAGCGGGCCCCGATT